>NZ_JBLVKW010000007.1:0-204127 GCF_048270745.1 Streptomyces sp. NPDC056231
GGTCCGATCTTCCGGACCCGCCCGGCGACCGGGGCAGTTCCCAGTGCCCCTCCCGGCAAGCTTTGCCCCGTCGCGCCGCCCACCACGGCCTCCCCCAAGGCCTTAAGGGCCAGGGGGGACCCCCTTCCGCGTTGGCCAAAAGTCCTGGTAGCTCCTTCCCCAAGCTCTCAGCTTCGTTCGAGCAGGGGAGACCCCGTCCAAGGACTTCCGGCCGCCTTGCGACCGCACGCACCGGACGACGCTCCTCACGGGACAAACATCGCCGGTCACGGCACTAGAAGCCCGCGATCGGGTTCCTGAGTGTGCCGACGAGCTGCAGTGCTCCCGACGGGTCCGTCAGATCGACCATCTGCTTGTTGTCGCGCAGCTGGAGCCGGTTCAGGCAGGACAGTGCGAATTCCTCCGTGAACATGTCGTACTGCTTGAACTTGTCCGCGAGCTGCGGCACCGACTCCTGGTAGCCGGACACACAGGCGGCGACCGTCCGCCAGAACGTCTCCTCGTCGAGGATCCCCTCGGTGGCGAGTCCGGCGCCCAGGAAGCGGAGGAAGCAGTCGAAGACGTCGGTGAGGACCGACAGCAGTTTCATGTCGTCCGGGACCTCGGCGCGGATCCGCTCGACCTGGGGCGGCAGCACCGCGTCCGGGTCCATGACGGCGATCTCCTCGGCGATGTCCTTGAAGACCGTGCGGGTGACGACGCCGTTCTCGACGACCAGGATGACGTTCTCGCCGTGCGGCATGTACACGAGGTCGTACGCGTAGAAGCTGTGCAGCACCGGCACCAGGTAGGCGTCCAGGTAGCGGCGCAGCCAGTCGGCGGGCGCCAGTCCCGACTCTCCGATCAGTGCGCCCGCGACGGAGTTGCCCTCGTGGTCGGTGTGGACGAGCGATGCCATGGTCGCGACCCGTTCGCCCGGCGCCAGGCCGGGCACCGGACTCTCCCGCCAGAGCGCGGCGAGCATTTTCAGGTACGGGGAGCCCTTGGCGGTGGCCGCTTCGTACGTCCGGTGGCGGTAGCCGATGGCCGCCCGCTCGCGGATGATCGAGAACCGGGCCGCGCGCAGCACCTCGTCGCGCTCGATGAGCCCGGACAGCCAGTCGTTGATCGCGGGCGTCGCCTCCATGTACGCGGCGGAGAGCCCGCGCATGAAGCCCATGTTCAGGACGGACAGTGCCGTCTTGACGTAGTGCTTCTCCGGGTTTCCGGTGTTGAAGAAGGTGCGGATGGACTGCTGGGCGAGGTAGCTGTCGTCGCTCTCGCCGAGGCAGATCAGACGATGCTGGGCGATTTCTCCGGCGAAGGTGACGGCCAGTTTGTTCCGCCACTGCCAGGGGTGGACGGGGATGAGCAGGTAGTCGTCGGGGTCGAGCCCGAGGCCGGTCAGCGTGCCGGCGAACCGCTGCCGGGTCGCCTTGCTCAGTTCGCCGCCGATCAGCGTGTCGTAGTCGAGCCCGGCGCCCGCCGTGAACGTGGCGCGGTCGCGGTGGGCGGCGAGCCAGACCAGCCGGATCGCTCTCGCCGTCTCGGGTGCGTACGCACGGTACTCGTCGATGCCGAAGCCGAGGCGCCCGTTGTTGGCGACGAAGCAGGGATGGCCCTCGGTCATGCCCGTCTCGATCGCCTGGAATCCGGCGGCGACGAGCGCGGCGGAGGTCACCGGTTCCTTGGTGAGTTTGTACGCGGTTCCGGCCAGTGTGGAGGAGATCTCCTCCAGATAGACCGGCAGGACCTCCGCCGAAAGCCCCAGCGTCTCGCGCAGTTCGACGAAGAATTCCAGTGCGTCCAGGGGCAGTTCGGTGCCGTGCCGGTGGCGGGTGACGGAGGCGGCGTCGACCTGCCAGTGGTCGAGCGCGAAGCGCCGGGCGGCGAAGCGGTATTCGGTCGCCGTGTCGTCGCCGCGTACCGCGTAGAGGCCGGCGCCGAGCGGCTCGGGGGTCAGCAGCCGCTCGTGGCTGAACTCGGCGAGGGCTTTGCGGATGAGCTGCCGGTTGGCGATGGCCCAGCGCTCGGGGGTGAGGTGCGCGACGGCGGCGGCGGTGGTGGTGGTGGTCATCGGGCGTCTCCTTCGCGCGCGGCGTGGAACTGTTCTCGGGTGCAGGCGCTGAGCAGGGCGGTCTTCTCCGGCTTGGCGATCTCGCGGAGGACCTCGAAGCCCACGGCCTTGTTGAGCGCGTGCACGGCTGTGTTGCGGACGTCCGGTTCGACGACGACCCGGCGTACCGAAGGATCGGCGAACAGCGTCTCCAGCACAGTGGTGATCACCGCGTGCGTGAAGCCGTGCAGCGGGGTGTCCGTCGGGGCGACGAGGAAGTGCATCCCGATGTCGCCGGGTTCGGCCTCGTACAGCCCCTTGAGCTCGACCTCGGCGGGGTCGTACCGCTCCATCAGGAAGGCGGGCTCCCCGTTGTGCAGTCCTATGAACGCGTCGCGGTGCGGGTGGGCGGCGATCGCCCGGTACTCCCGCTCGACGTCCTGCAGCCGGGCGTCGCCCATCAGCCAGAAGGACGCCTTGGGGTGGGTGACCCAGCTGTGCACCAGTTCGGTGTCGGACATGGAGCCTGACCCGTTCGAACCGGGCCGAGAGGCCGTGGAAGGGTCGAGGGCGCGGACGGTGAAGGTACCGAGGCCGGTGTTCATACGGCGAACTCCTGGAAGGCGATGGACTTCTCGACCGGGTAGTACTCACGGCCGAGCAGCTCGCCGATGATGTACGCGTTGCGGTAGGCACCCATGCCCAGGTCGGGCGAGGTGATCGAGTGGGTGTGCGTGCCCGCGTTCTGCAGGAAGACGCCGCGCCCGGTGGTATCGATGGAGTAGTTGCGGGCCACGTCGAAGCGGCCGCGGCTGTCGTGGCGCAGCCGGCCGGCGATCGGCTCCAGGAAGGCCGGCGGGGTGTAGCGGTAGCCGGTGGCGAGGATCAGCCCCTCGGTGGTGAGGCTGTACTCCCTTTCCTGCTCCTCCTGGTGCAGGCCGAGCGTGTACGTGCCGCTGCTCTCCGCGTAACGCGCGCTGAGCAGGGCGGAGTTGGTGAGGAGGCGGGTGGGGACCGGTCCGGGCAGGTTCTTCCGGTAGAGCAGGTCGAAGATCGCGTCGATCAGTTCGCCGTCGATGCCCTTGAAAAGTCCCTTCTGGCCGGACTCCAGCCGGTAGCGGGTCTGTTCGGGCAGGGTGTGGAAGTAGTCGACGTACTCCGGGGAGGTCATCTCCAGCGTCAGCTTGGTGTACTCCAGTGGGAAGAACCGCGGTGAGCGTGTCACCCAGTTCAGCCGGTAGCCGTGCGCGTCGATCTCGGAGAGCAGGTCGTAGTAGATCTCCGCCGCGCTCTGCCCGCTGCCGACGAGGGTGATGGACTCCTTGGCCTGGAGGGCCGCCTTTCGCTCCAGGTAGCGGGAGTTGTGCAGGAAGTCGCCACCCAGTTCCCGGCACGCCTCCGGGATGTACGGGGGAGTTCCCGTGCCCAGCACCAGGTGCCGGGCGCGGAAGACGCTTCCGGCGCGGGTGCGGGCAGTGTAGAGAGCGGTGCTCTCGTCGTACCTGACCGATTCGACGGTCTCGTTGAATCGGACGCTGCTCAGCCGGCCGGCGGCCCACCGGCAGTAGTCGTTGTACTCGGTCCGCAGCGGGTAGAAGTTCTCCCGGATGTAGAAGGAGTACAGCCGTCCGCGTTCCTTCAGGTAGCTGAGGAAGGAGTACGGCGAGGTGGGGTCCGCCATCGTCACGAGGTCCGACATGAACGGCGTCTGGAGATGGGCGCCTTCGAGGAACATTCCGGCATGCCACTCGAAGTCCGGCTTGGACTCCAGAAACACACCGCGGAGTTCGTCGATGGGTTCGGTCAGGCAGGCGAGGCCGAGGTTGAACGGGCCGAGGCCGATCCCGATGAAGTCGTGGGGGTCAGGAAGCGCGGTCAAGGGAGTCTCCCAGGTACTGCTCGGCGTGGCCGGCGATCAGGTCGAGGACTGCGGCGATGTCCTGTGCGGTCGTTTCGGGGTTGAGCAGGGTGAATTTCAGGTACTGGCGGCCGCCGACCTTCGTCCCGGCGACGACGGCCTCGCCGGAGGCGAAGAGCGCCTTGCGGGCGTAGAGGTTGGCGCGGTCGATCTCGACGGGTGAGGTGACGTCGTCCGGGACGCAGCGGAACACCAGCGTGGAGAGCTGCGGCTCGACGACGACGTCGAAACGCGGGTCCGCGGTGAGCAGCTGCCATCCCTCGGCGGCCAGGCCGCAGACCTCGTCGAAGAGCTCGCCGATGCCGTCCGCGCCCATGACGCGCAGGGTCATCCACAGTTTGAGGGCGTCGAATCTGCGGGTGGTCTGCAGGGACTTGTCGACCTGGTTGGGGATGCGCTCGGCGGTCATGCGCTGCGGGTTGAGGTACTCCGCGTGGTACGTGGCGTGGCGCAGCGTGGCCCGGTCGCGCACCAGGACAGCCGAGGAACTCACCGGCTGGAAGAAGGACTTGTGGTAGTCCACGGTCGCGGAGTCGGCGTGCTCGATGCCGTCGAGGAGGTGGCGGCGCTCGCCGGAGGCGAGCAGTCCGCAGCCGTACGCGGCGTCGACATGCATCCAGGTGGAGAACTGCCGGCAGAGCACGGCGACTTCGGGCAGCGGGTCGATCGAGCCGAAGTCCGTGGTGCCCGCGGTGGCGACGACCACCATCGGGGCGGCGCCCTCGGCGGCGCACTGCTCCAGCGCGTGGGCGAGGGCCACGGTCTGCATGCGCTTCTTCCGGTCGACGGGGACGGAGACGACGGAGTCCGGTCCGAGACCGAGGAGTTTCGCCGATTTCTGGACGCTGAAGTGGCTGCATTCGGAGGTGAAGATCCGCAGCCGGTCGAACTGCCCGGGGCGGGACTTGGCCTCTTCGCGGGCGAGCAGCAGGGCCTGCAGGTTGGACTGTGTGCCGCCGCTGGTGAAGATGCCGTCGGCGGCCGGGCCGAGGCCGATCCGGGCCGCGGTCCAGTCGATCAGCCGGCGCTCGATCAGGGTGCCGCCCGCGCTCTGGTCCCAGGTGTCCAGGGAGGAGTTGACGGCCGACAGGACGGCTTCGCCGACGAGGGCGGGGATGACCACCGGGCAGTTGAGGTGGCCCAGGTACCGGGGGTGGTGGAAGTAGACGGCGTCCCGGAGATAGACGCGGTCGAGCTCGTCGAGGGCGGCGGACGCGTCGCCCAACGGCCGGTCCAGGTCGATCGCGTCGACGACCGGGGAGAGCTCGCCGACGGAGATCCCGGTGAACGGCCGGTCGGCGGCGGCGAGTTTGGCTGCGACCCGTTCGATCCCTGCGGTCACGGAGCGACGGTAGTGCTCCGCAGTCGAGTCATTGAGCAGGTGCGAACGCATGAAGGGGTCCTCCCGGGTGCGGGGAAACTTCATCGGCGCCCTCAAGGCAGAGAAAGAGGGGCGAGGGCCCGATGTCAAAGTAAGGTTAGCCTAACCTAACGTTGCGTCGAGTTGTTCCCTCGCCCCACGGGACGCCGCCTGCCATGTGCCGGTCGGTCAAAGTTGTCCGGATCAGGCGTTCTCGGTGACCGCTTCTGCGCGCAGCTGCTCCTCACTCATCCCGCGACGCCAGTAGCCGACGAACGTCACCCGCCTGCGGTCGAACCCGCGCTCCTGGACCAGATAGCGGCGCAGCGCCCGTACGTTCGACGACTCGCCCGCGATCCAGACGTACGGGGTCCCCTCGGGCAGCTCGGCGGCGCGTACGGCGTCCACGGCGGACGGTGCGCCCTCGTCCCGGACGAGCCAGCTGATCCGGGCGCGGGCCGCGGTGCTCAGCGCCTGGCGGTCCTTGGTGTGCTGGACCTCGAGCCAGACGCGGGCCCGCATGCCGGCGGGCAGCCACTCCAGGGCTGCCGATGCGGCGGGAAGCGCCGTCTCGTCGGCCCAGATCAGCACCCAGTCGGTGTCCTCCGGGGGCCGGAAGCGGACGGCCGTGTTGTTCTCGACGGCCGGGCCGAGCGCCTTGAGGAGATCGCCGGGGGCAGCGGTGGCGGCCCAGCGGCAGGCGGGTCCGCCGTCCTCGTGCAGCGCGAAGTCGATGTCGATTTCGGGCGATCCGTCGGGGGTGCGGCGCTGCGCACGGACGGTGTACGAGCGCATGACGGCCCGTATGTCCTCGGGCAGGGCGCGCCAGGCGGCGAACCAGTTGCCGTCCTTGCCGACCGGAACGACTGGTTCCGGCTGGCCGGGGTGCGGCAGGAACAGCGACAGGCTCTGGTCGCGGCCCCCGGCGGCGAAGCCGTCGAGCCCCGGACCGCCGAAGGTGATCCGGAGCATGGAGGGTCCCAGCCGCCTGGTCCGGGTGACCGTCAGGCCGAAGAACCGGAAGGGGGCTGCGGGAGGTGCGGCTGCGGTCGTCATACGAGGGCTCCTTCCAGGAACCGGGAAGCGAAGGAAAACGGCCCGGCCGGGGGGCAACCCTGGCCGGGCCGGAGACGGGGGTGCCTGGTGCTCGGTCAGCTGACCTTCTTGGCGCCCTCGATGGCCTTCGCGAGGTCCTCGAGGATCGGCGCGCACTTGTCGTAGGAGTAGATCGGCTCGGTGGTGCGCGGGATGACTTGACCCGCCTTGACGGCGGGCAGCCGCGTCCAGGTCGGCTTGGACGTCAGGGCGTCGGGCTGCAGGGCCGAGGAGCGGTTGTCCATCATGATGATGTCGGCGTCGTACTTGTCGACGTTTTCCCAGCTCAGCTCCTCGAAGAAGCCCGCGGCGTTGACCTTCGGCTCGACGAACTTCACACCCAGCTCCTGGAAGTACAGGGTGTCCGCGGACATCGTGGCGAGCGAGACGTAGAAGAGGTCCTGGCTGGCCGAGCCGATCATGACCTTGATGTTCGGCTTGGACTTGGCGGCGGCGCGCAGCCGGGCCGCGGCCTTCTCGAAGCGGGCCTTGGCGTCGGTCACCGCGGCGGCCCTGACGTCGGCGCCGAGGGAGGCGGCGAGATCCTCATGGCGCTGGATCGCCTTGGGGATGGTGGTGTGGGCGGCCCACAGGGCGACGCTCGGCGCCAGCTTCAGGATCTTGTCCTTGGACTGGTCCGGCACGTACCAGAGGGAGTCCTTCTCCCACATGGCGGTCACGAGCAGCTCCGGGCCGAGCGCCGCGTACTTCTCGACGTTGAACTCGCCCCAGACGTTGCCGAGGATCTCGACCTTGCTGATGTCGAGGTCGCCGGCCTGCACATCGGCCTTGCCGTCCTTGGTCTTCGTCGGGCCGAAGACGCCCTTGACCTCGATGCCGTAGTCGTGGAGGGCGGCGGCGACACCGATGAAGGCGACGATGTCCTTCGGGACCTTCGCGGCCTTCACGGTCTGGCCGCGGTCGTCCTTGAACGTCCACGGGCCGGACTTCCCGGCACTCGAACCCGAGCCGGAGTCCTTCGAGTCGTTGCCGCCGCACGCTGCGAGTGCGGCGCCGAGACCGACGGCGCCGCCGGCGGCCAGCAGGCCGCGACGGGAGAGGGAGGTGGTCCGGACCTTGGGCATGGGTGTGTCTGCTTTCGTACGCGCCGGTGGGCGCCCGCTGACGAGTTCGAAGGTAGGTTAGCCTAACCTCACTAACTGTCCAGAGGGCGGCCTGCCCGGCCCGCCGGGCTACCAGACGAGCACCCCGCCGCCGACGTCCTGGGCCCGCCGGGCCGCAGCGGTGATGTTGGCCAACCGCTCGACCACATAGCCCTCGCGGTAGCCGCAGTGCGCATCGAGCTCCGCCGCGTGCGGGTGCAGCAGCTCGCACTCGGCGAGGAAGTCCTCGATGTCCTCCGGCTCGACGTACAGGTCGCAGGAGGCGAGCTCCGGAAGGAACCGGGCCCCGAGGGACCGGATCCGCTCCGACCCCCACAGGCCGGTCCGGCAGCTCTCGCACCCCGCCATGTCGCTGCCGTCCGGGGGATCGTCGAGGAGGTGCGGCCTGCCGCTCTTCCCCCGTACGAAGGTGTGCACCAGGAGCGTCATCCGCCGAAGTCCTTCCGGCACGCGTCGAGTCCGGTGATCCGCACATCGACGGTGCGGTGTTCCTCCCAGCGGTCGCGGTCGATCCGCAGCCGCTGCAGGGTGACGGGGGCGCCCCGCAGCGCGGCCACCTCCAGTCCGTCCGGCAGATAGCCGAGCCGGCGCGAGACGCCCAGCGAACGCGGGTTGTCCGTCATCGCGGACGAGATCGCGCTCCGGGCGCCGAGCCCGGCGAACGCCAGATGCAGCACGGCGGCCCGCATCTCGGTGCCGATGCCCTGACCCTGGTGCGCCAGCCCCAGCCACGACCCGGTGTGCACCTCACCGGTCACCGCGAAGTCGCGCGCCCCCAGGTCCTGCCGCCCGACTACCGTGCCCTCGTGCAGCACGACGAGGCTCAGGACCCAGTCCCGTACGGACCAGTTGGCGACGGTGGACAGCACATGCTGGTACACGGCCCGGCCGCGTTCGGCGGGCGTGCCGTCGGTCCAGGGCACGGTGAACGGCATGCTGTCCGGCGCGTGCACCCCGTCGGCGGCGACGCTTGCCAGGTCGTCGAGCAACTCCAGTTCCGGAAGGCGGAGTTCCAGGCGTGGCGTGCGGATGCGGAGCCCGTACAGGGGCCAGTGCTGGGGTTCCATGAACAGACTCTGCCGGGGCGGGCCCGGCCCTGTCGAACGAATTGCCCGTGGTGTGACGCCGTACCGGGCTGCTCGTCCGGGCTGCCGCGGTGGTTCTCGGCAGGCGATGCTCTGTGCCCCATCGTGGCCGGTCTACGGGCGGCGGAGCTGCGGATTCCGATTGCCGGGCCGCACCGGCCCCGTCACCACGGCCCGACCCGCTGATCCCGGCAGGTCCCGCCGCGCGTCGGGGCTCGACGCACGGCGGGTGGTGGAGTCCTGCCGCGCACTTTTCAGGCCGGCAGCCCCAGCTCCCGGGCGATCAGCATCCGCTGCACCTCGCTCGTTCCCTCGCCGATCTCCAGGATCTTGGAGTCGCGCCACATCCGCGCCACCGGGTACTCGTTCATGAAGCCGTAGCCGCCGTGGATCTGGGTCGCCTCGCGGGCGTTGTCCACCGCCACCGTCGACGAGTACAGCTTGGCGACCGCCGCCTCCTTCTTGAACGGTTCGCCCGCCAGCAGCCTGGATGCCGCGTCCCGCCAGCCGATCCGGGCCATGTGCGCCCGCATCTCCATGTCCGCGATCTTGAACTGGATCGCCTGGTTGGCGCCGATCGGCCGGCCGAAGGCGTGCCGCTCCTTGGCGTACTTCACCGACTCGTCGACACAGCCCTGCGCCAGACCCGTGGCCAGCGCCGAGATCGCGATCCGTCCCTCGTCGAGGATCCGCAGGAACTGCGCGTACCCGCGGCCCTCCTCGCCCAGCAGGTTCGCCGCCGGGACCCGGACGTCCGAGAAGGACAGCTCACGGGTGTCCGACGCGTTCCAGCCGACCTTGGAGTACGGAGCGGCGACCGTGAAGCCGGGGGTGCCGGACGGCACGATGATCGACGAGATGAGCGGGGCGCCGTTCTCCTTGCGTCCGGTCACCGCCGTGACCGTGACCAGCGAGGTGATGTCCGTGCCGGAGTTGGTGATGAAGCACTTGGATCCGTTTATCACCCACTCGTCGCCGTCGCGCACGGCCGTCGTCCGGGTGCCGCCCGCGTCCGACCCGCAGTCCGGCTCGGTCAGCCCGAAGGCACCCAGCGCCTCGCCCGAGCAGAGCTTCGGCAGCCACTGCTGCTTCTGCTCCTCCGTGCCGAACCGGTAGACCGGCATGGCACCGAGCGAGACCCCGGCCTCCAGAGTGATCGCCACGGACGAGTCGACGCGGGCCAGCTCCTCCAGGGCGATCCCGAGGGCGAGATAGTCGCCGCCCATGCCGCCGTACTCCTCCGGGAACGGCAGCCCGAACAGGCCCATCCGCCCCATCTCGCGCACGATCTCGTACGGGAACTCATGACGCTCGTAGAAGTCGCCGATCTTCGGGGCGACCACGTCCTGCGCGAACTCCTCGACGGTGCGGCGCAGTTCCTCGTGCTCGGCAGTCAGCCGGTGGTCCAGTGGCATGGTGGGGGTCACTCCTTGTGGGACTGTGTTTATTGAACCGAGAGCGCGCGGACGGTACGGGACGGGCTCGGGCGGCCCAGTTGTTCGGCGAGCCACACGCTGGTGGCGGTGAGCGCGTCGAGGTCGACCCCGGTTTCGATGCCGAGGCCGTCGAGCATCCACACGAGGTCTTCGGTGGCGAGATTTCCGGTGGCGCTCTTCGCGTACGGGCAGCCGCCGAGGCCGCCCGCGGAGGCGTCCACGGTGGCGACACCGTGCTGGAGCGCGGCGAGGGTGTTGGAGAGCGCCTGGCCGTACGTGTCGTGGAAGTGCACCCCGATGGTGTTGGTGTGCACGCCCTCCTCGTTCAGCTCGGAGAGCAGGTTCTGCACATGGCCGGGGGTGGCGACGCCGATGGTGTCGCCGAGGGAGAGCTCGTCGCAGCCGAGGTCCATCAGCGCCTTGGCCACGCGCACGACCTGGTGGACGGGGACCGGCCCCTCCCACGGGTCGCCGAAGCACATCGACAGATAGCCGCGGACATGCACCTTGTCCGCCTTGGCGCGGGCGACGACGGGCTCGAACATGGCGAGCGACTCGGCGACCGTGCGGTTGAGATTGCGGGCGGCGAACGTCTCGGTCGCCGACCCGAACACGGCGATCCGGCGCGCACCGAGAGCGAGGGCGCGGTCCAGACCGCGTTCGTTCGGTACGAGCACCGGGAGCGCGACGCCCTTGATGTCCCCGAGGCGGGGGAACAGGTCCTCGGCGTCGGCGAGTTGGGGCACCCACTTCGGATGGACGAAGCTGGTCGCCTCGATGGTGGTCAGGCCGGCCGCGGCGAGGCGGTGGATGAACTCCGCCTTCACCTCGGTCGGAACGACCGCCTTCTCGTTCTGCAGCCCGTCGCGGGCGCCGACCTCGTGGATGCGTACCCGGGCGGGCAGATCCGGTGCGGGCACGGGCATGGGCAGCTTGCCGACGGTCATGCTTCCTCCTCGCTCGGAACCACCACGGCCAGCACCTGGTCCATGGCGACGGTGGCACCGGCCGTCACATCGAGTTCGGTGACGGTCCCGGCGTGCGGGGCGGAGATGACGTGCTCCATTTTCATCGCCTCCACGACGAGCAGGCTCTGCCCGGCGACGACCTCGTCCCCGACGGCCACCTTCACGACGGTGACCGTGCCCGGCATGGGCGCGGCGAGCGTGTCCGCGCCGCCGTGTGCGGCGCCGGTGAGGGACGCCTCCACGGGGTCGTGGTCCTGTACGTGCCAGGTGTCGCCGTCGCGGCCCAGCCAGGTCCCCTCCGGGGATGCGGCGTGGGTGAACGTGTGGGTGACACCGGCGAGTTCGAAGATGAGGCGGTGTGCGGAGACGTCGATGACCCTGGCTGTCTCCGTGCCGCCGGGCAGCGGGGCCAGCGGGCCGCAGGTGCCCGTCGCGGGCGCCGGCGGCAGCGTGCCCTCCCCGACATGACCGAACGTCAGCTCCGTGCCCGCCGGACAGGAGCGCGCGGCGACCTGCACCGGGTCGTGGCCCGGCAGCCGGAAGTGGTGGACCGTGCGGGCGGGGGCGCCGCCCAGCCGCCAGCCGTTGGCCACCGAGAACGGGTCGACCCAACCGGAGCTGCCCCCGGGCGAGGTGCCCCGGGCGGCCGGCTGCCGCAGCAGCGCCGCCGCCGCGTACACCTCCTCCGGTACCCCGTCCGGCACCAGCCCGTCCACCGCGCGCTCCACCAGCCCGGTGTCGAGATCGCCTGCCACCACCTGCGGGTGGGCGAGCAGCCTGCGCAGGAACCCGGCGTTGGTCGGCACGCCCAGGATCACCAACTCCGACAGGGCGGTGCGCAGCCGCCGCAGCGCCGTGGCCCGGTCGGGTCCGTGGACGATGACCTTCGAGAGCATCGGGTCGTACAGACTGCCGACCTCGACCCCCTCGCTGAGACCCGAGTCGGTCCGTACACCCTGGCCGTTCGGCTCGCCGAGGGAGAGCACCGTACCGCCGGACGGCAGAAATCCGCGGGCCGGGTCCTCGGCGCAGATACGGGCCTCGATCGCATGTCCGGTGAGTGTGATGTCCGGCTGCTTGTACGGGAGTTGTTCACCGGAGGCGACCCGCAGCTGCCACTCCACCAGGTCCAGGCCGGTGATCAGTTCGGTGACCGGGTGCTCGACCTGGAGGCGGGTGTTCATCTCCATGAAGTAGTACGAGGCGGGGTCGTTGCCCGGGACGATGAACTCCACCGTGCCCGCCCCGACATACCCGCAGGAGCGGGCCGCCTGGACGGCCGCCTCGCCCATCGCCGCCCGGGTCTCCTCGTCGAGCAGGACGGACGGCGCCTCCTCGATGATCTTCTGGTGGCGGCGCTGGAGCGAACACTCGCGCTCGCCGAGATGCACCACGTTCCCGTGCCCGTCGGCCAGGACCTGGATCTCGATGTGGCGCGGCCGGTCGATCCACCGCTCCACGAGCAGGGTGTCGTCCCCGAACGAGCCGCGCGCCTCGCGCCGGGCGGCGGCGATCTCGTCGGCGAGCAGCGCCTCGTCGCGCACCAGCCGCATGCCCTTGCCGCCGCCGCCCGCCGAGGGCTTCAGCAGCACCGGCATGCCGATCGTGCGCGCCGCCTCCGCGAGCTGTGTGTCGCTGAGCCCGCTGCCGGACGAACCCGGCACGACCGGAACCCCGGCCGCCGCGACGGTCTCCTTGGCCCGGATCTTGTCGCCCATCAGCGAGATCGCGGAAGCGGGCGGCCCGATGAAGACGAGCCCCGCGTCCGCGCACGCCTGCGCGAACCCCGCGTTCTCGGCGAGGAACCCGTACCCCGGGTGCACGGCCTGCGCGCCGGTGCGCCGGGCGGCCTCCAGCAGCGCGGGCACGCTGAGATAGCTCTCGGCGGCGGGTGCGGGTCCGATCCGCACCGCCGTATCGGCCTCCCGTACGTGCCGGGCGTCGGCATCCGCGTCGCTGAAGACGGCGACGGACCGCACACCCAGCTCGCGCAGGGTCCGGATCACCCGGACCGCGATCTCGCCGCGGTTGGCGACCAGAACGGTGTCGAACATCGTCATCTGTTCCCTCACATCCGGAAGACGCCGAAGCCGGGGTCACCCAGCGGGGCGTTGGCACACGCGGTCAGAGCGAGCCCCAGCACCTGCCGGGTCTCCAGCGGGTCGATGACCCCGTCGTCCCAGAGCCGGGCGGTGGCGTAGTACGCGTTGCCCTGCGTCTCGTACTGCTCGCGGATCGGCGCCTTGAAGGCTTCCTCGTCCTCGGCGCTCCAGTCGTCGCCCAGCTGGTCGCGCTTGACCGTCGCGAGGACGGACGCGGCCTGCTCGCCGCCCATGACGGAGATCTTGGCGTTGGGCCACATCCACAGGAAGCGCGGCGAGTAGGCCCGCCCGCACATGGAGTAGTTCCCCGCCCCGTACGACCCGCCGACCACGACGGTCAGCTTCGGGACCCGGGTGCAGGCGACGGCCGTGACCATCTTGGCGCCGTGCTTGGCGATGCCGCCGGCCTCGTAGTCGCGCCCGACCATGAACCCGGAGATGTTCTGCAGGAAGACCAGCGGGATGCCGCGCTGGTCGCAGAGCTCGATGAAGTGCGCACCCTTCTGGGCGGACTCGGAGAACAGGATGCCGTTGTTGGCGACGATGCCGACCGGGTGCCCGTGGATCCGGGCGAATCCGGTGACCAGCGTCGTCCCGTACTCCGCCTTGAACTCGGCGAACCGCGACCCGTCGACGACCCGCGCGATGACCTCCCGTACGTCGTACGGCGTCCGCGAATCGACCGGCACGGCCCCGTACAGCCCGGCAGGATCGACCTTCGGCTCCTCCACGGCCTCCACGGACCAGGGCAGAGCCCCGCGCGCGGGCAGCGTGGCCACGATGTTCCGGACGATCCGCAGCGCGTGCGCGTCGTCCTCCGCGAGATGGTCGGTGACGCCCGACGTGCGGGAGTGGACCTCGCCGCCGCCCAGCTCCTCCGCCGTGACGACCTCACCGGTCGCGGCCTTCACCAGCGGCGGACCGCCGAGGAAGATCGTCCCCTGGTTCCGCACGATCACGGCCTCGTCGCTCATCGCGGGGACGTACGCCCCACCGGCCGTACAGGACCCCAGCACGGCCGCGACCTGCGGAATCCCGGCCCCCGACATCCGCGCCTGGTTGTAGAAGATCCGCCCGAAGTGCTCCCGGTCGGGAAACACCTCGTCCTGCATCGGCAGAAACGCGCCACCGGAGTCCACGAGGTACAGACACGGCAGCCGGTTCTCCAGCGCCACCTCCTGTGCCCGCAGGTGCTTCTTCACCGTCATGGGGTAATACGTGCCGCCCTTGACCGTGGCGTCATTGGCGACGATCACGCACTCCCGGCCGCTGACCCGCCCGATCCCGGCGATCACCCCGGCCGCCGGAGCGGCGCCCCCGTACAGCCCCTCGGCCGCGAGCGGTGCCAGCTCCAGGAAGGGCGACCCGGGGTCGAGCAGGGTGTCCACCCGCTCCCGGGGCAGCAGCTTCCCGCGCGCCACATGGCGGGCGCGGGCCTTCTCACCCCCGCCCAGCCTGGCCGCGGCCAGGCGCGCCCGCAGCTCGTCGCCGAGCGCGCGGTGCGCCTCCTCGTTGGCCAGCCAGCCCTGAGACGCGGGATCCGCCGCACTCGCCAGCACCGGTGCCTGCTGCATCCGTCGAGCCCCCTTGCCCGGTCGGCCGGCCCGGCCGATCCGGTTAATGAGCGTTAACACTTTTCCTTCAGGTTAACGCTCGCTAACGCCACTGTCTAGAATCGAATCCATGACCACCAGGACGGACGCCCCCACGCGCCGCGAGCAGATCCTCAAGGAGGCTGCCCGCCTCTTCGCCGAGCGCGGTTTCCACGGTGTGGGCGTCGACGAGATAGGCGCAGCCGTCGGGATCAGCGGTCCCGGCCTCTACCGCCACTTCCCCGGCAAGGACGCGATGCTCGCCGAGCTGCTGGTCGGCATCAGCGAGCGCCTCCTGGCCGGCGGAAGGCTCCGCGTCACGGAGGACGCGAGCTCCGGTGACGGCTCCCCGGAAGCCCTCCTGGACGCGCTCATCGAGGGCCACATCGACTTCGCCCTGGACGACCGCCCCCTGATCACCCTGCACGACCGCGAGCTGGACCGCCTCCGGGACACCGACCGCAAGCGCGTACGCCAGCTCCAGCGCCAGTACGTGGAGCTGTGGGTCGAGGTGGTCCGCACCCTCTACCCGCTCCTCCCGGAGAGCGAGGCCCGCGCCACCGTCCACGCGGTCTTCGGCCTGCTCAACTCGACCCCGCACCTGGGCCGCCCCGGCGCCCTTCCGGGGCGCACGGCGACGGCGGCGCTGCTGCACCGGCTGGCGCGGGGGGCGTTCGCTGCGGCGGCGACCGGGCGTGAAGCAGCAGACGTATAGGGCGTCGCCGGGCTGTGGTGCGAAATCGGGGAGCGAAGGCGCGGCCCGATTTACGACGAGGGCGGGGCGAACACGCTCTGTTCCGTCACATCGGTAAGAACGCGCGCTGCGGCACGGAAGTCGTTGTCGTCATGCAGAACGACCAAGCAGTGGTGCGCGGCTGTGCCGCAGACCAGCCAGTCGACCACGGACAGGCTCCGATGCTGTCCCCGCTGGGCCAGGGCCTGTTGTGAAAGTGCTGGTCGCGTAGGTTGTTAGGGTCCAGCCATGACGCGGCTGAAGATTGAGATATCCGTCCCCGAGAGTCACGCGGAGACCGTGATCGAGGCTCTCCGTACAGCCGGTGCAGGACGGGTTGGCGAGTATGCGCAGTGCTCCAGCATCTGGAAGGTGACCGGCAGTTGGCAAGCCCTGCCCGGCTCGCAGCCATACGACGGTGCAGTGGGTGTCGTGCAGCACAGCGAAGAGTGCCGGATCGAGTCGGTCTGTGATGCGGAGCAGGCCCGTTCCGTCCGGCAGGCTGTCCGCGACGCCCATCCGTACGAGGAACCGGTCATTCACTTCCTGCCCCTGTACGAGCTGTAGGCGACAGCTGTCAGACGCACCCGTCACAGCCATTCGTTGAGGATCATCAGTGATCCGGGTCAGGTGCAGCTCGGGATCGACTGCTCGGGCTTTCAGTACGCCTACGGTGGTGATTTCGCGCAGCGCCTGATGCTGGTGAAGCTCCCTGCCTGTGCGCCGACCACTGCGGAGGTGGAGGGCTGTAAGGCGCGTGAGGTCGTGCCACACGAGGCGTAGAGCTTCGACGCCGTATGGGCGACCGCAACCCCCGTGCAACAGGAAGGCTGACCGTGGCCCGCACCGAGTACTACGACGACCCCGGCGCACTGAAGCCGAACAGCATGGTCGTCGCCGCCTCCGCCGTCGTCACCGACGACCACGGGCGCATCCTCCTCCAGCGCCGCCGCGACAACGACCTGTGGGCGCTGCCCGGCGGCGGCATGGACCTTGCCGAATCCCTGCCCGGCACAGCCGTCCGCGAAGTCAAGGAAGAGACCGGCCTCGACGTCGAGATCACCGGCCTGGTCGGCACCTACACCGACCCGAATCACATCGTCGCCTACACCGACGGCGAGGTCCGCCGCCAGTTCAACGTCTGCTTCACCGCCCGCATCACCGGTGGCCAGTTGGCAATCTCCGACGAGTCCACGGAGCTTCGGTTCGTGCCGCCGGAAGAGATCGAGCAGTTGCCGATGCACCACACCCAACGGCTCAGGCTCCAGCACTTCCTGGAACCCCGTGAGAAGCCGTACCTGGGCTGAACCAGCTGACGGCAACAACCCCGCACAAGCGCGGACCCCCACGCACGTCACCGGACCAGCAAACTGCACTCCGGTGCGGTGTAGGAGCGCGTCCCTCCCCGCCCTGTCCGCCGTGCAAGACACCGGGCACACTGCGCACACCTGACGGCACAATGGGTTCATGCCGATACCCAGCCGCGCCGCCCTCGTCGAACACCTCGTCCGCACGCGTATCGCCGGAGATGTCGCCACTCCCCGAGACAACAACCTCACCCACTACCGCAGGCTCGCCAACGGTGACACGCACTACTGGCTGGGGCTGGAGCTCGGCAACCGGTGGGCCGATGAGCAGGACGTGCTCGCCGTGATGGCCGAGCGCTGTGGGGTCAGTGATGATCCGGAGCACCGACACGGGCAGGACACCATCGACCCGGAGCTGACCGTAGACGCGCTGGAGCGGATGGCGGCCCGGCTGCGCAAGGCGGCGGCCGGGGCGGAGCGGGTGTTGTTCGCGACCGGGCATCCGGGTGGGTTGCTGGACGTGCACCGGCAGACCGCGGACGCGCTGCGCGGGGCGGGGTGCGAGATCGTACGGATTCCGTCCGGGCTGATGGCGGACGAGGGCATGGTCTTCCAGTTCGCGGACGTGGCGGTGCTGGAGCGCGGGGCGACGCTGTGGCACACGCACTCACCGGCGCCGATGGCGGCGATCCTGGACGGTCTGGAGCGCGAGGGGCGGCCGCTGCCGGATCTGGTCGTCGCCGACCACGGGTGGGCGGGGTGCGCCGGGCAGCGGGGGCTCGATGCGATCGGGTACGCGGACTGCAATGACCCCGCGCTCTTCCTGGGCGAGGCGGAGGGCACCCTGCAGGTGGTGGTGCCGCTGGACGATCACGTGCTCGACCCACGGTTCTACGACCCGATGACGGACTATCTTCTGGACGCGGCCGGGCTGCTCTGATGCGCACGGTCGGCGCGGGGCCGAGCTGGGCCGACAGCCGCGGGGTGCTTTGCCCCGCGGGCATTCCAGAGGCGGACGGAGCGTCACAGCCGTCCGGCACTCGGTGAGCTCCCACGCGCGTACCCAGCCCCGCTCCTTGTCCCGCCCCCCCCAAGCGCCGGTCGGTCTCAGTCCCGCGGGACCCGGACCACGCCCTCCTGGATGACGGTGATCGCCAGCCGGCCGTCCTGTGTGTAGATACGGGCCTGGCCGAGCCCGCGCCCGCCGGACGCGGACGGCGAGGCCTGGTCGTACAGCAGCCATTCGTCGGCCCGGAACGGCCGGTGGAACCACATCGCGTGGTCCAGGCTCGCGCCCACCACGTCGCCGACCATCCAGCCGCCGCGCCCGTGCGCGAGCAGCACCGAGTCGAGCAGCGTCATGTCGGAGACGTACGTGGCCATGCAGACGTGCAGCAGCGGGTCGTCCGCGAGCTTGCCGTTGGTGCGGAACCACACCTGGGAGCGGGGCTCCTGCGGTGTGCCGACGCTGGCGAACGGCGGGGCGCCGACATAGCGCAGGTCCACCGCGTCCCGCGCCTCCAGCAGCCGGTCCATGACACCCGGGTCGGTGAACAAGCCGGCGTACTGAGGCAGCAGCTGCGCCGCCGTGGGCAGGGTCTCCGGGTCGGGAGCGGGCGGCATGTCCGCCTGGTGCTCCAGGCCCTCCTCGTACGTCTGGAAGGACGCCGAGAGATGGAAGATCGGCTGCCCGTGCTGGACGGCCACCACCCGGCGGGTGGTGAAGGAGCGGCCGTCGCGGATCCGGTCGACGCTGTAGACGATCGGCGCGCCCGGGTCGCCCATCCGCAGGAAGTAGGAGTGCAACGAGTGGGGCAATGGGGTCTCCCCTGCTCGAGCGGAGCCGAGAGCTTGGGGAAGGTCCCCGGGGACGGTGCGGCCCGCGGCAACGAGTGCCTGGGCCGCGACCTGGCCGCCGAAGACCCGGGGCACGATCGCCGAACGGCTCGTACCCCGGAAGATGTCCCGCTCGATCTGCTCCAGGTCGAGCAGATCGAGCAGGGAGTCAAGTGCTGCGCTCATGGAGAAGAACGTAACCGTTCTACAGGCCCATGGACTTGGCGATGATCGACTTCATGACCTCGCTGGTGCCGCCGTAGATGCGGTTGACGCGGTTGTCCGCGTACAGGCGGGCGATCGGGTACTCGTTCATGAAGCCGTAGCCACCGTGCAGCTGGAGGCAGCGGTCGATCACGCGGTGCGCGACTTCGGTGCAGAACAGCTTCGCCGAGGCGGCCTCGGCGGCGGTCAGCTCGCCGGCGTCGAGGGCCTCCAGCGCGCGGTCGGCGACGGCCTGGGCCGCGTCCACCTCGGCCTGGCAGGCGGCCAGCTCGAACTTGGTGTTCTGGAACGAGGCGACGGTCTTGCCGAAGACCGTGCGGTCCTGCACGTAGCTCTTGGCGAACCGGACGGCGGCGGCGGCCTGCGCGTACGCGCCGAAGGCTATGCCCCAGCGCTCGGACGCCAGGTTGGTGCCGAGGTAGCCGAAGCCCTTGTTCTCCTCGCCGAGCAGGTCCTCGGCGGGGACCTTCACGTCGACGAAGGCCAGCTCGGCGGTGTCGGAGACCTTCAGGCCGAGCTTGTCGAGCTTGCGGCCCACCGAGTAGCCCTCGGACTCGGTGTCGACGGCGAACAGGGAGATGCCGAAGCGGCGGTCGTCCTCGCGGGGAGCGGAGGTACGGGCGCACACGATCACGCGGTCGGCGTGCACCCCGCCGGTGATGAAGGTCTTGGCGCCGTTGAGGACGTAGTGCGTGCCGTCCTCGGAGAGCTTGGCGGTGGTCTTCATGCCCGCGACGTCGGAGCCGGTGCCCGGCTCGGTCATCGCGAGAGCCCACATCTCCTCGCCGGTGGTGAACTTCGGCAGCCAGCGCTTCTTCTGCTCGTCGGTGCCGAGCATCTTGATGTACGGCAGGCCGAGCAGGGTGTGCACACCCGAGCCGCCGAAGGAGACGCCGGCGCGGGCGGTCTCCTCGTAGATGACGGCCTCGTACTTGTGCGAGTCGATGCCGGCGCCGCCGTACTCCTCGTCCACCTCGATGCCGAAGACGCCCAGCTCGCCGAGCTTGTGGTAGAACTCGCGCGGCGCCTGGCCGGCGGCGAACCACTCGTCGTAGACGGGGACGACCTCGGCCGCGATGAAGGCGCGGATGGTCTCCCGGAACGCCTCGTGGTCCTCGTTGAATACCGTACGGCGCACGGGGGTGCCTCCTCTGTCGGCTTCGATCAGCTTCGGACGAGCATCGGCCAGGCTGGTTGGCTAAGCGCTTGCTCAGTTCTGGTCAAAGTTACCCGGCGGTCACCAGGGCTGTCCAGGGTGATGCTCGGCACGCTCGGGGCGGTCGGGGGGCGAACAAGAATTCAGTCGGATCTCCGCGCTCGGCCGGCTGCGGAGCGCAGCGCGAACCACAGTTCCGTGCGCACGTCCATGTCGTCCAGGTCCGTGTCCAGCAGCGTCGCGCAGCGGGTGATGCGCTGGCGGACCGTGTTGCGGTGGATCTGGAGGGCGGTCGCCGTACGGTCCCAGCTGCCGTGCAGGCTGAGCCAGCAGCGCAGGGTCTCGATCAGCGGTTCGGTGAGCGGGGCGAGCAGGGCTCGGGCGTGGGCCTCGGCCTGGTCCGGAGGGATCAGGGCGGACAGACCGCCTCCGGCGCCGTTGTCGTGGTGGGCCAGCGGGGTGCGGGTGGCCACGGCCCGGCCCAGGGCGCGGGCCGCCTGGCCGTCGGCGAGGTCCAGCGCGGTGATGGAGACGGGGGTGGAGGTGCCGAGTGTCCAGCCGGGCTGCGGGGTGACCCGCGCGTCACCCGGGACCAGGACCTTGACCGCATCGCCGCCCCGGCCCGCGTCGACCAGCGCCGACCCCAGCGCGGCACCCAGTGCCCCGGCGGTGAGCGGGTCGACGGGGCCGCCACCGCTGCGCCGGGCATGCACCACCGTCCAGAGTTCGGCGCCGCCGAGCAGCGGGGCGACGGCCACCGGGTCCGCACCCAGCAGCAGCCGCACCAGTGCCGCGGACCGGCCCGCGGCGTCGGCGCCCTGGTGCGGGGCGGCCAGCAGGGAGAGAAGGACGACCGCGATCCCGGTGACCGTGTGGTCGCCCGCCTCTCGCCGCCCCGTCGACATCGCAAGGACGAGCCCCTGCCCGCCGCCGAGCGCGTACGCGAAGAGATGCGTGTCGCCGACGGTGTCGGTCGCGGATGTGGGGGCGGGGGAGGCGGGAAGCGCGGCGGGGGAGACCACGCGGGTCAGCCGGGCCAGCGCCGCCCGCACCTCGGGGGGTGGGCGGCGGCCCGCCGCGTGCAGTTCCTCGCCGGCCGCGGAGAGCAGGACCGCCCACCCTGAAAACTGGGCGGCGAGCTGGTGCAGCACCGCGGGGACCGGATCCGCCCGGGCCGCCGCCGTGGCCAGGGCCTGCTGGGCGCGCGTCACCCGGCGCAGCTCCCGGTGCCGGGCCTCGGCCATCAGGCGCCACACCGCTCGGGCGATCGCGGTGAACGGGGTCTCGGGCGGCACCTCCACCAGAGGCAGCCCGTGCCGGTCGCACGCCTCGATCAGCGCCTGCGGCACGGAGTCGTGCACCGGTGTGACCCCGAAACCGAGCGCCGCCGCCCCCGCCTCCACCAGCCGGGCGACATAGGTGGCCGGGTCCTTGAGCAGGACCCCGGCGCTCAGCAGCAGCTCACCGCCGAGCAGATATGGGTACGGGTCGGCCATCTCCGAGGTGTGCACCCACCACAGGTCCGCGTGGTCGGGTCCCGCGATCCGGCGCAGCCGGAGCTCCTCGCGGGCGAGCAGCTCGGCGAGCGGGACGGGCGGAGTGGGGGGAGCGGACCCGGTGGTGGCTGTGGGTCCGGTGGGAGTGTCAGGCATGGATGGTCCATCCATCGGCTACGACGAGAATGGATGAAACGTACACTTCAGCGTCGCTTTTGAGCCACCTACTGTCTTCACACAACACATACCCGCAACATTTCACGGAGACGGAGGTAAGCCCATGGGTGTCGACTACGCAGTGATCATCGTCTATCTGGCCGGCATGCTCGCGATGGGCTGGTGGGGCATGCGCCGCGCCAAGTCCAAGAGCGAATTCCTGGTGGCGGGCCGCCGCCTCGGCCCCTGGATGTACTCCGGGACCATGGCCGCGATCGTGCTCGGTGGCGCCTCCACCATCGGCGGCGTCGGCCTCGGCTACCAGTACGGACTCTCCGGCGCCTGGATGGTCTTCACCATCGGCCTCGGGCTGCTCGCCCTGTCCATCTTTTTCTCGGCGCGCATCGCCCGGCTGAAGGTCTACACCGTCTCCGAGATGCTCGACCTGCGCTACGGCGGCCGGGCCGGACTCATCTCCGGTGTCGTCATGTGGGCGTACACGCTGATGCTCGCGGTCACCTCGACCATCGCGTACGCCACCATCTTCGACGTCCTCTTCGACATGAACCGCACCGTCGCGATCATCCTCGGCGGCACCATCGTCGTCGCGTACTCGACGCTCGGCGGCATGTGGTCGATCACGCTCACGGACATGGTGCAGTTCGTCGTCAAGACGATCGGCGTCCTGCTGCTTCTCCTGCCGATCGCCGTCATCAAGGCCGGCGGCTTCAGCGAGATGAAGGCGAAGCTGCCCACCGAGTACTTCGACCCGCTGGGCATCGGCGGCGAGACGATCTTCACCTACGTGCTGATCTACACCTTCGGCATGCTGATCGGCCAGGACATCTGGCAGCGCGTGTTCACCGCGCGCAACGACCGCACCGCACGCTGGGGCGGCACCGTCGCCGGTACGTACTGCCTGGTGTACGCGATCGCCGGAGCCGTCATCGGTACCGCCGCCAAGGTCATGTACCCGAAGCTGCCCAGCGCGGACGCGGCCTTCGCGACCATCGTCAAGGACGAACTGCCGGTGGGTGTACGCGGACTGGTGCTGGCCGCCGCACTCGCCGCGGTGATGTCGACGTCGTCCGGTGCGCTGATCGCCTGCGCCACTGTCGCCAACAACGACATCTGGTCGAGGCTGCGGGGCGCGGTGACCCGGAGCGGCGGCGAGGAGCACGACGAGGTGAAGGGCAACCGGGCCTTCATCCTCATCATGGGTGTGGCCGTCATCGCCATCGCCATCGCCCTCAACAACGTCGTCGAGGCCCTGACCGTCGCGTACAACCTGCTCGTCGGCGGGCTGCTCGTACCGATCCTCGGTGGTCTGCTGTGGCGTCGCGGCACGGCCGCCGGTGCGCTGGCCGCGGTGTCCGTCGGTGGCCTCGCGGTGATCGGTCTGATGGCGACGTACGGAATCCTCGCCAACGAACCGGTCTACTACGGGCTGCTGTCCTCGCTCGCGGCGTATGTGATCGTGTCCCTGGCCACGAAGCCGACGGACGCGGCGGTGCTCGCCGCATGGCGCGAGCGCCTGGCGGGCCGGGGTGCCGACTCCGACGAGACGCCGGCCGCGGACCCGGTCGCCGTCTAGTGCCCCTCGTCCTCAATCGCCGGGCAGGCAATTCAAGCCCGTCCGGCGATTGGGGGCGGCACTGTTGCGGGAGGCACCCCGCGTGCCATTGCATTCCGCACATTCGAATATCGTACGAACGCCCACAAAGCGTGCATCACCCTCTCAGGAAGGCACTTCACATGAGCAGCAACGAAACGCCGCGCGGCCCCGTCGACTCCTCCCGCGTCCCGCGGTACGCCGGTCCCGCGACGTTCGCGCGGCTGCCCCGGCTCGACGAGGTCGGCACCGCCGATGTCGCCGTCGTCGGCGTGCCTTTCGACACGGGTGTCTCCTACCGCCCCGGCGCCCGCTTCGGCGGCAACGCGATCCGTGAGGCGTCGCGCCTGCTGCGCCCGTACAACCCGGCGCAGGACGCCTCGCCGTTCGCCCTCGCGCAGGTCGCCGACGCCGGTGACATCGCCGCCAACCCGTTCAACATCAACGAGGCCGTCGAGACGATCGAGGCCGCGGCCGACGACCTCCTCTCCACCGGCGCCCGCATGATGACGCTCGGCGGCGACCACACCATCGCTCTTCCGCTGCTGCGCTCCGTCGCGAAGAAGCACGGCCCGGTCGCCCTGCTCCACTTCGACGCCCACCTCGACACGTGGGACACCTACTTCGGCGCCGAGTACACCCACGGCACCCCGTTCCGCCGGGCTGTGGAGGAGGGCATCCTCGACACGTCCGCGCTCTCCCACGTCGGTACCCGCGGCCCGCTGTACGGCAAGCAGGACCTCGACGACGACGCCAAGATGGGCTTCGGCATCGTCACCTCCGCCGACGTCATGCGCCGCGGCGTCGACGAGATCGCCGACCAGCTGCGCCAGCGCATCGGCGACCGCCCGCTGTACATCTCCATCGACATCGACGTCCTGGACCCGGCGCACGCGCCCGGTACCGGCACCCCCGAGGCGGGCGGCCTCACCTCCCGCGAGCTCCTCGAGATCGTCCGCGGCCTGTCCTCCTGCAACCTGGTCTCCGCCGACCTGGTCGAGGTCGCCCCCGCGTACGACCACGCGGAGATCACCTCCGTCGCCGCATCCCACACCGCGTACGAGCTGACGACGATCATGTCCCGTCAGATCGCCGCCGCAAAGGGGACTCAGAGCAAGTGACCCACGACCACCACGACGAGCGGCCGCAGCTCACCCCGGAGCAGATCGCGGCCGCTCTGAACCCGCCGGCCGGGCGCAACGGCGGTGACCTCGTCGTCGAGACCCTCCAGGGTCTCGGCGCGACCACCGTCTTCGGACTGCCCGGTCAGCACGCGCTGGGCATGTTCGACGCGCTGCGCCGCTCCTCCCTCTCGTACGTCGGGCTGCGCGTCGAGAACAACGCGGGCTTCGCCGCCGACGCGTACGGTCGGATCACCGGCGAAGTGGCGCCGCTGCTGCTCTCCACCGGGCCGGGCGCGCTCACCTCCCTCGCCGCGCTCCAGGAGGCGGCGGCCGCGTCCGCCCCCGTGCTGGCCATCTCCAGCCAGATCCCGACCGCGGGTCTGGGCGGCGGCCGCCACGGCTACCTGCACGAACTCCGGGACCAGAAGGCGTCGTTCCGCGACATCGTGAAGTCGGTCCACACGGTCCGTACGGCGTCGCAGATCCCGTCCGCGATCGCCGCTGCGTGGGAGTCCGCGCTGACGGCCCCGCACGGCCCGGTCTGGATCGAGATCCCGCAGGACGTGCTCCTGGCCGAGACCACCCTGCCCGCCGTCACGGCGATGGACGCCACTCCGCGCGCCCTGCACCCGCGTCCCGAACTGACCGCCGTGGCAGCGCACCTGCTGTCGAACGCCGAGCGTCCGGCGATCATCGCGGGCGGCGGAGTCGTACGCTCCGACGCGTCCGGCAAGCTGCTCGCCCTCGCGGAGAAGATCGACGCCCCGGTCGTCACCACGTTCGGCGGCAAGGGCGCGTTCCCCTGGGAGCACCCCCTCTCGCTCCAGTCCTGGCTGGAGGACCGTCACACGACGGACTTCCTCGAAGCGGCGGACGTCCTGCTGGTCGTCGGCTCCGGACTGGGTGAACTCTCCTCGAACTACCACACGTTCAGCCCGCGCGGCCGGGTCATCCAGATCGAGGCGGACGCCGGGAAGCTGGAGTCCAACCACCCCGCACTCGGCATCCACGCCGACGCCCGCGAGGCCCTCGCCGACCTCCTCGACGCGGTCGACTGCCGCGAGGACACGTCGGCGGCGGACCGCGTGCGAACGGTCCTCGACGCGGTACGGACCCGGATCGCAGGCCAGGACCTCACGCTGGAGCAGCAGCTCATCGCCTCGGTCCGTGAGGCGCTGCCCGACACGTCCCCCAGCTTCTGGGACATGACGATCCTCGCCTACTGGGCCTGGTCCGCCTTCGACGCCCGCCACCCGAACACGATGCACTCGGCGCAGGGTGCGGGCGGCCTCGGCTACGGCTTCCCGGCTGCGCTCGGCGCGGCGGCGGCCGACCGTACGAAGCCGGTCCTGGCGGTCTCCGGCGACGGCGGCGCGATGTACTCCGTCGCGGAACTGGCCACGGCCCGTCAGTACGACCTGCCGGTCACCTGGCTGATCGTCGACGACGGCGGCTACGGCATCCTGCGCGAGTACATGACGGGTGCGTTCGGCGAGGCCACGGCGACGGAACTGTCCCGCCCGGACTTCGTCGCCCTCGCCGAGTCGTTCGGCGTACCGGCGGTCCGTACGACCCCGGAGACGCTCGCTGACGACCTGGCGAAGTCCTTTGCGGAGCCCGGCCCTTCGGTGGTCGTGCTTCCGGCGCTGCTGAGGATGTTCGAGCCGACGCATCTGTAGGGCGTTTTCCGAAAGTCCCGCCTGCCGGGCGGCGTCCGGCACGCACGCTCGCCGTGGTGGTGCGCAGGTGGTTCAGCGATCGGCGGACTCCTCGCCGATCGCTTCCACCTGCGCCTGCCGACCGTGCTCGAACTCCTTCTGCTGGTCATCGGACAGGGTGTCAGGCAAGTGCCTGGTCGAGGGCATCAGGCCCGGGATCGACCGGAAGACGGCGCCGGCTGCCGGGCCGCGGCCCTTCATCCGTGCCTTGTCCAGATACCGGCCGGACTCCCACAGGCGTGGCTGCATTTCGGGACGGGGTCTCCTGGCGGCCTTCTGCCTCGACTCCGGGCGCGACAGCGAGCGGAAGTCGACATCGGCGAGGGTCTGCAGCGCTTCCAGCGCCGCGTACAACTGCCCACAGCGATATGCGTCGCTCGGTCGATCGTTAGGCATGGTCCCTCCCCGGGCCGCTCACGGAAGCCATCTCTACCCGCGTCTTCGGGGCCGGGAACGCCAGTCCGGACCAGCCGTACAACTTTTCGACCAGTCGTGAGTCATCCCTGACAGGTGTGCAGGGGGCACACCGCACAGATCACTCAGGGGGACACGTCTCATGACGGACCAGCCTCGTACATCCCGCCGCGCGCGCACCGCGCTCGCCGTCACGCTCGCCGCAGGCGTGCTCGCGCCCGTGACCCTCGCAGCCACGCCCGCCGCAGCCGCGACGCCGGTCGTGACATGCACCTCAGGCAAGGCGGGACTCGCCGCCAAGCTGTCGACCGACATCACCGCCGCGCTCAAGGGGCGCAACTCGACCACGGCGATCGCGCTCTACGACCGGACCACCAAGACGTCCTGCACGATGCGGTCCACGAGCAGGTACGACTCCGCGAGCGTCGTGAAGGCGACCGTCCTCGCGACGCTGCTCTGGGACAACAAGAGGCACAATCGCTATCTCACCCAGCGCGAGATCAACCTCTCCACCGCCATGATCACCAAGTCCGACAACAATGCGACCACCAGCCTGTGGAAGCAGCTCGGCGTGTCCAAGGTGAAGGCGTTCCTGACCGCCGCGGGCATGACGCACACCGTGCCCGGCTCCGGTGGCTACTGGGGGCTGACCCAGATCACCGCGCAGGACGAGCTGCGGCTGCTGACGCTGCTGACCGCCAAGAACTCCGTACTCAGCGACAACGCGCGTGCGTACGAACTCGGCCTGATGCGCAAGGTCATCTCCTCGCAGCGCTGGGGAACGCCCGCCGGAGCCCCGTCCGGGGTGACCGTCCAGGTCAAGAACGGCTGGCTGCCGCGTGCCACGCACGGCTGGCGGGTGCACAGCATCGGTGCGTTCACCGGGAAGGGGCACGACTACGGCATCACCGTGCTCACGCAGGACAACAAGACGATGAACGAGGGCATCAACACCATCCAGGCCGTCGCCCGCGCCATCCACAAGGACCTGAACCCGGCGGCCGTGACCGGGACGACCGTCGCCCCGCCGGCCGCGCCGCAGGAGGCGGTCCCGGCGGTGCCGGAAGCCCCCGCCGTGCCGATGCTGACGGCGACGCCCAGGTCGTAGCGCGCCGATGAGAGCCTGTCGGGTGACCTCCGACCGGGCGGCCACGCCCTGGCACGCACGCTTCCCGCGTTGTCGTCAGTCACCAACGCTCCGCGTTGACTCCCTCCTCCGCCTTGGAATCGCACGCACCAGACCGCGTCCGCTATCCGATCAGAGGTCACCCGACAGGCTCTGAGCCGCGCCCCCCGCCCCCAGATGCGCTCCGTCGGACGACGTACGCCGGTCCTACTCCGTTGGGACCGTCTTTGTGACGGCGGGATGAAATCCGCAGCTGATCGCGTTGGTGCCTTCCGGTAGACGAGGTCGAACGGGAGGCACCGGTGACGGTCGGGGACACGGACGCGGCACAGCAGGGCTGGGCGCGGCGACTGGGCGGTTACGCATGGCGCTACCGGCGCAATGTCCTGCTGGCGCTCGGTTCGTCGCTCGCCGGGATGGCCGTGCTGGCAGTCGTCCCGCTGATCACCAAGGTGATCATCGACGATGTCGTCGGCAACCACACGCGTTCCCTCGGCGTCTGGACCGGCCTCCTGATCGCCACCGCCGTGCTGGTGTACGTATCGACGTACATCCGCCGTTACTACGGCGGCCGGCTCGCCCTCGACGTACAGCACGATCTGCGCACCGACATGTACCGGACGCTCACCCGGCTCGACGGGAAGCGGCAGGACGAGCTGTCCACCGGGCAGGTCGTCGGGCGCGCCACCAGTGACCTGCAGCTGATCCAGGGGCTGCTGTTCATGCTCCCGATGACGATCGGGAACGTGCTGCTGTTCCTCATCTCCCTGGTGATCATGGCGTGGCTCTCACCGCTGCTGACTTTGATCGCGATCGCCGTCGCCCCCGCGCTCTGGCTCATCGCCCGCCGCTCCCGCTCCCGGCTCTTCCCCGCCACCTGGTACGCCCAGGGGCAGGCCGCCGCCGTCGCCGAAGTCGTCGACGGAGCCGTCTCCGGGGTCCGGGTCGTCAAGGGGTTCGGGCAGGAGGAGCAGGAGACCGGGAAGCTCCGCGAGGTCGGGCGGAAGCTGTTCGCCGGGCGGCTGCGCACGATCCGGCTGAACTCCAGGTACACCCCCGCCCTCCAGGCCGTCCCCGCGCTGGGCCAGGTTGCGATGCTGGCGCTCGGCGGCTGGCTCGCCACCCGCGGCGAGATCACCCTCGGTACGTTCGTCGCGTTCTCGACCTACCTCGCCCAGCTCGTCGGGCCGGTCCGGATGCTCGCCATGGTCCTCACCGTCGGTCAGCAGGCCCGCGCCGGTGTGGAGCGTGTCATCGAGCTGATCGACACCGAGCCGACCATGAAGGACGGCACGGTGGAGCTCCCCGCCGACGCCCCGGCGAGCGTCGAGTTCGACGACGTGCGGTTCGGATACGACCCCGAGCGGCCGGTGCTCGACGGGTTCTCGCTGACCATCGAGCCCGGCGAGACCGTGGCCGTCGTCGGCGCCTCCGGCAGCGGGAAGTCCACCGTCTCCCTCCTCCTGCCCCGCTTCTACGACGTGGCGCACGGCGCCGTCCTGGTCGGCGGCCACGACGTCCGGGAGCTCACCCAGGACTCGCTGCGGGCCGCCATCGGCCTCGTACCGGAGGACAGCTTCCTCTTCTCCGACACGGTCCGCGCCAACATCGCCTACGGGCACCCGGACGCCACCCAGGAACAGATCGAGCAGGCCGCCCGCGCCGCCCAGGCGGACCGGTTCATCGCCGATCTGCCGAACGGCTACGACACCAAGGTCGGCGAGCACGGGCTCACCCTCTCCGGCGGCCAGCGCCAGCGCGTCGCGCTCGCCCGCGCCATCCTCACCGACCCCCGGCTGCTCCTCCTCGACGACGCCACATCCGCCGTCGACGCCCGCGTCGAGCACGAGATCCACGAGGCCCTCGCCCGGGTCATGGAGGGGCGGACGACCCTCCTCATCGCCCACCGCCGCTCCACCCTCGGCCTCGCCGACCGCATCGCCGTACTCGAAAATGGCCGGCTCGCCGACATCGGCACGCACGAGGAGCTGGAGCGCCGCTCCGCCCTCTACCGGCGTCTGCTCACCGACCCGGACGAGCTGGGCGGCACCTCCCCGGGCCACCAGCCGGTGAAGACCGACACGGCCGTCGAGGACGACCGGGCACTCCAGGAGGATCTGGAAGCCGATTTCGACGCCGAGCGCGGCATCAGCCCCGGACTCTGGGTCCGCAAGGAGGAGCCCCGCGACACCGGCGCGGCCGGCATGCCCGCCACGCCCGAGCTGCTCGCCCAGGTCGAGGCGCTTCCCCCGGCCACCGACACCCCCGGGATCGACGAGGCACGCGCCGTCCGGCGTGAGGAGTCGTACGGGCTGCGCCGGCTGCTGCACGGCTTCGGGCTTCCGCTGGCGGTCAGCCTGGCGCTCGTCGCCGTCGACGCGGGCATGAGCCTGCTCCTGCCCGTACTGATCCGGCACGGCATCGACCAGGGCGTCACGCGGATGGCGACCGGTGCGGTCTGGGCGGCGTCCGCGCTCGCCCTGCTCGTCGTGCTGGTGCAGTGGGCGGCGCAGATCGGCGAGACCCGGATGACGGGCCGCACCGGAGAGCGGGTGCTCTACTCGCTCCGGCTGAAGATCTTCGCGCAGCTCCAGCGGCTCGGTCTCGACTACTACGAGCGCGAGCTCACCGGCCGCATCATGACCCGGATGACGACGGACGTGGACGCGCTGTCCACGTTCCTGCAGACCGGTCTGGTCACGGCCTTCGTCTCCGCCGTCACGTTCTTCGGCATCATGGTCGTGCTGCTCGTCCTCGACGTCCAGCTGGCGCTCGTCGTCTTCGCGACCCTGCCGGTGCTGGTCATCGGTACGTTCTTCTTCCGCCGCAAGAGCGTCAAGGCGTACGAGCTGGCCCGGGAGCGGATCAGCGCCGTCAACGCCGACCTCCAGGAGTCCGTCTCCGGGCTCCGGATCGTGCAGGCGTTCCGCCGCGAGAAGGACGGCGCGGAACGGTTCGCCGAACGCAGCGACCACTACCGCGAGGCCCGGGTGCGCGGCCAGTGGCTGATCTCGGTGTACTTCCCGTTCGTGCAGCTGCTGTCGTCGGTGGCCGCGGCCGCCGTACTGATCGTCGGCGCGGGCCGCGTCGACAACGGCACGCTCACCACCGGCGCCCTCGTGGCGTATCTCCTCTACATCGACCTGTTCTTCGCGCCCGTGCAGCAGCTCTCGCAGGTCTTCGACGGCTACCAGCAGGCCACGGTCTCCCTCGGCCGCATCCAGGAACTCCTCCGGGAGCCGACCTCCACCGCCGACTCCGAGGAGCCGCTGGACGTGCTGTCGCTGCGCGGCGAGATCGCGTTCGAGGACGTGACCTTCGCGTACGGCTCCGGCGACGACGAGGAAGAGGCACTCACCGGCATCACCCTGCGGATCCCGGCCGGGCAGACCGTCGCCTTCGTCGGGGAGACCGGCGCCGGGAAGTCCACCCTGGTCAAGCTCGTCGCCCGGTTCTACGACCCGACGGGCGGGCGGATCACGGCGGACGGCACCGATCTGCGCCGCCTCGGCCTCACCGCGTACCGGCACCGGCTCGGAGTCGTACCGCAGGAGGCGTACCTCTTCGCGGGTACGGTCCGGGACGCCATCGCGTACGGGCAGCCGGACGCCACCGACGCACAGGTGGAGGCGGCGGCCCGGGCGGTCGGCGCCCACGACATGATCGCGACGCTGGACGGCGGCTATCTGCACGAGGTCGCCGAGCGGGGCCGCAACCTCTCGGCCGGCCAGCGCCAGCTGATCGCACTCGCCCGCGCCGAACTCGTCGACCCCGACATCCTGCTGCTCGACGAGGCGACCGCCTCCCTGGACCTCGCCAGCGAGGCCCTGGTCAACCAGGCGACCGACCGGCTGACCGGCCGGCGCACCACTCTCGTCGTCGCCCACCGGCTGACCACGGCCGCCCGCGCCGACCGGGTCGTGGTGATGGACCATGGCCGGGTCGTCGAGGACGGCACGCATGACGAACTCCTCGCCGGGGACGGGCATTACGCCGTGCTGTGGCGCACCTTCATCGGGGAGGACGAGCCCGCGGGAGTCTGAGAGTGCCCGGCAGCAGGCAGCCCGCGACGCCGCGAAGCCTGCTGCCGGGCACTCTCAACCGCAGGTCTCAGCGGATGCCGGAGATCTTGCCGGTCTGCAGGTCCGACTGGACGGTCAGATAGGTGTACCGGGGGTGCTTGCCGCCGCTCCAGGTCAGCCGCACCTTCGACCAGGTGTGACCGACGCCGCTGTCGCCCGCGGTGACCTTGAGGGCGAGCGGTGTGTTCTGGGCGCGGAGCACCCCGTCCGCGTGGTTGCGTGCCTCCCAGGTGCGCAGCTGCGAGCGGAGACCCGGCGTCAGGTAGAAGGACCGGAGGGCGGTGGCGAGCCTGCTGCCGCCCCCGGCCGTGCGAGCGTCGATGTAGGCGCCGTAGAAGTGGGCGACCTGCTGATGGGCGGGGGTGACGTGGGTGCTGCGCAGCTGCGTCGAGGGCGCCGGGGCCTGCGGCGCGGCAGCGGCGGCCGGGACCACTGAGGCGGCGGCGAGGAGAGCGGTCACGAGAAGGGTGCGGCCGGCGGTGCCGCGGCCGAGCGGGCTGGGCGCATTGCGGAGTTGGATCACGGCAGTTCCTACCTTTCATATGGCTCTGCCCTGTTTGACCCACGCTGTGGAGGTTCGGTTGCGCGGGATGCGGAGCGCGCCGTATGCAACCTTCGGATGGCCCTTCGCGTCGTACGCATGTACGCGTATGAGCCGGGCGGGGGCGCGAGTGTTCGATGGGGTGAGGGAACTGCTGGGAGACAGGCATGGGGAAACCGCCGGAGACGGCGGCACCGGACGACGGGCACTGGTCCAGGTGTTCGTCCTGGCACTGGTGACCGCCGTCGGGCTGGTGCTCGGCGGCCCTGGGGCCGGCAGCGCCGACGCCGCATCGTCCTGCGGAGGGCGGCTCGCGAAGACGGTGACGTTCTCCACGGGTGAGGTGCGGGTCTACAAGAGCCGTTCCTACGCCTGCGCGATCACGGTCGCGAAGAAGTCGGGCCCGCGCCGCAAGATGTCCGTCATGATCCAGGCGCGCGGCGGCCGGCCCGTCACCGGCAGCGGCAGGTATACCAAGCAGACCGGCCGGGTGACCGTCCACGCGCTGCACCGATGTGTCCGGGCCGCGGGTTCGGTCGCCGGAAAATCCGGCGCCACGGGCTGGATACTCTGCTGATACTTCTGACGATGTGACAAGAGGGTCTGTTCAGCCGGGTGTTGCACCGCTAGATTCGCGATCAATCTTGTGAATCCAGGTGAATTCCCCATGGAGGGTGCATGCGCAAGGCGCTCAGAGGTTTCCTTTCGCTCGCGGTGCTCATAGGCACGGTGAGCGCGACGGGTGCCTCGGTCGGTGCGGCCAGTGCCGCGGACGCGACCGCGATCCGGTCCGCCGGGTCCGACCGGTCCGCCGATGCGACCGCGGACATCAAGGACCGCATCCTGGCCATACCCGGGATGAGTCTGATCGAGGAGAAGCCGTACGCGGGCTACCGCTACTTCGTTCTCAACTACACTCAGCCGATCGACCACCGGCAGCCGTCCAAGGGCACGTTCCAGCAGCGCATCACCCTGCTGCACAAGGACACGTCGCGCCCGACGGTCTTCTACACCAGCGGATACAACGTCTCCACGAACCCCAGCCGCTCCGAGCCGACCCGGATCGTCGACGGCAACCAGGTCTCGCTGGAGTACCGCTTCTTCACCCCGTCCCGCCCCGCCCCCGCCGACTGGTCGAAGCTCGACATCTGGCAGGCGGCCAGCGACCAGCACCGCGTCTTCACCGCGCTGAAGCAGATCTACTCCGAGAACTGGCTGAGCACCGGCGGTTCCAAGGGCGGCATGACCGCCACGTACTTCGAGCGCTTCTACCCGAATGACATGGACGGCGTCGTCGCGTACGTCGCGCCGAACGACGTGGTCAACAAGGAGGACTCGGCGTACGACCGGTTCTTCGAGAACGTCGGCACGAAGGAGTGCCGCGACCGGCTCGAGGGTGTGCAGCGCGAGGCGCTGATCCGCCGCGAGCCGCTGGAGAAGAAGTACAAGGAGTACGCCGAGACGAACGGCTACACCTTCAACACCGTCGGATCCCTCGACAAGGCGTACGAAGCCGTCGTCATGGACTACGTCTGGGCGTACTGGCAGTACAGCCTGCTCTCCGACTGCGACACCATCCCCGCCGATGCCAAGACCGCACCCGACCAGGCGATCTGGGACTCGATCGACGACATCTCGGGCTTCTCCGCCTACGCGGACCAGGGCCTGGAGAGGTACACGCCGTACTACTACCAGGCGGGCACCCAGCTCGGCTCGCCGGACATCAAGCAGCCGTGGCTCGGCAATCTCAGCCGCTACGGGTACCAGCCGCCGCGCACCTTCGTGCCGAGCTCCATCCCGATGAAGTTCCAGCCGTCGGCGATGCGGGACGTCGACACCTGGGTGAGGCACAACGCCACCCGGATGATGTGGGTGTACGGGGAGAACGACCCGTGGGGTGCGGAGCCCTTCCGCCTCGGCAACGGCGCCCAGGACAGCTACGTCTACACGGTGGCCGGCGGCAACCACGGTTCCAACGTGGCCGGTCTCGCCGCCGACGAGAAGGCGAAGGCGACCGCCGACATCCTGCGCTGGGCGGGCGTCGCCCCGGCCGCTGTACAGTCGGACCCGGCCAAGGCGAAGCCGCTCGCGCCGTACGACGCGCGGCTCGACAAGCGGGACGTGACGAACGAGCGCAGGCAGGGCCCCGCGCTGCGCCCGTAGCAGGCCGACCGGTGTGATGCGTGCCGGGTCCGAACCGTGCGGTTCGGGCCCGGCACGCGCGCGTAGCCCGTCCGGTCAGTACGTCAGGCCGTAGCCGACCGGGTACAGCACCTGCGTCGGATCGTCCGCCTGTTGCACCGGCACCGGCAGTCGGCCCTCCGGCTTGGCCTGGCCCGCGATCACCCGGGCCGCGGCGCGCAGTTCGACATCCGTCCAGGAGTACGCCGCCAGGCTCGCCGCGTGGGCGGGCAGGCGGGCGATGTCGTACGGGTTCCGGATCGCGATCGTGATCACCGGGACTCCGGTCGCCACGAGGGCGCTGACCAGGGTGCGCTGGGAGCTGGTCGCCGAGACGTTGTACGTCCCCACGATCACCGCGTCCTTGCCCTGCGCGGCCGCCACCGCCTCGGCGATCTTCGCCTGGGTGGGCGCGGTGCCGGTGGACAGCGCGGTCGCCGCGTACCCCAGTTCGGTGAAGGCGCCGGCGAGGGTGGTGGTCGGCGGTCCGGTGGTGCCGGACGGGGAGGCGGGATCGGCGCCGACCACGAGGAGGTTCTTGTGGGAGCGGCGGGACAGCGGCAGCACCGCACCGGTGTTGGCCAGCAACGTGGTGGTGTGCTCGGCGATCCGGTCGGCGGCGGCGAGGTGCGACCGGGTGCCGACGGCACGGTCCACGCCCTCGTGGCTGACGAACGGGTCGTCGAAGAGCCCCAGCTTCGCCTTCAGCCGCAGGATGCGCAGGATCGATTCATCGATCCTGGCCTCGCTGATCTCGCCGCTCTTCACGGCCGCCAGAACGGCGTTCCAGGAGACGTCGAGGCTCGGCGGGTTCAGCAGCTGGTCCACACCCGCCTGCAGGGCGAGGACGGGCACGCGGTCGTCGCCGTACTTCGTGCGCACCCCCTCCATGCCGAGCGAGTCGGTGACCACGACACCGTCGTAACCGAGCTCCTCGCGCAGGATGCCGGTGAGGATCGGCCGGGACAGGGTCGCCGGGTCCTCGGCGGGGTCGAGCGCGGGGACGACGATGTGCGCGGTCATGATCGCGTCGATGCCCGCGGCGATCGCGGCGCGGAACGGCGGCGCGTCCAGCTCCTCCCACTGGTCGCGGGAGTGGTGGATGTAGGGCAGACCGGAGTGGCTGTCGGTGTTGGTGTCGCCGTGGCCCGGGAAGTGCTTGGCCGTCGAGGCGATCCCGGCGCTCTGATACCCCTTCACCTGCGCGGCGACCATACCCGCCACGGCCTGCGGATCGGCGCCGAAGGACCGTACGCCGATCACCGGGTTGGCCGGGTTGACGTTGACGTCGGAGTCCGGGGCGTAGTTCTGGTTGATGCCGATCGCGGCGAGCTCGGCGCCCGCGATCTGCCCGGCCCGGCGTGCGTCGGAACGCGAACCGCCCGCACCGAGCGCCATCGCACCCGGCATCAGCGTGGCGGGCTCGCCGACGCGGCAGACGATGCCGTGCTCCTGGTCGGTGGAGATCAGGAGCGGCAGCGGAGTGGGACCGGCGAGACCGGCGCGCTGGATGCCGTTGGAGAGGTCGGCGATCTGGTGCGGGTCGCGGGTGTTGTGCGCCCAGGCGAAGTAGATGATGCCGCCGACGTGGTACTTGGCGATCATCTCGGCGGCGGTACGGACCCCGATCTCGGCCATGTTCGCGTTGATGTCGGCCTGGTCGGGCTCGGTGGCGGAGTGCCCGTACACCCGCATCACGAAGAGCTGGCCGACCTTCTCCTCCAGGCTCATCCGGGAGATGAGCTGCTTGAGGCGCTTGGTGGTGGACGCGGAGGAGGCGAATGCCCCGGGGGCGGAGACCGCTCCGGTCGCAACCGCTGCGGCGGTCACGGCGGTTGCGGTGAGGAGGGTCCGTCTGGAGGTGCGGTGGTGCACGTGTGCTCCTTCGGCCGTACTCAGGGGAGAGGGGGGCGGTGAAAGTAACTTCCAAGGGGCACGAATATCTAGAAAGTAACTTCCAGTCAAGGGGGCGGTCCGATAATCGGCTCGGCGACGTGTGATCCGGCTCGGCTCGTCCGGTGACCGAGGCGGGTGCGTGGCCGCAGGCCGCACCGGGGAAGCCCCCCCCGGTCCCTTACGGCCTTCCCTGCGACAGGGAGGGGGCCCCCGACGCCCTGCGGCTCCCCAAGCCCGCCCCCGCCCCCCGCGCCTGAAGCGATTCCACCGCCACGGTGATCGCGGGCCGCCGGGCCGCCTCCGTGCGCCACAGCGCGTACAGCCGCCGCACCGGTACGGGGTCCAGCGGCACCGCCACCACTCCCGCCGGCAGCGGTCCCCGCCCCAGCCGCGGGATCATCGCGACCCCGAGACCGGCGGCGAGCAACGCCAGTTGGGTGTGGTTCTCCTCCGCCTGGTGCCGGATGTCCGGTTCGTAACCCGCCGCTCGCAGCGTCCGTACGAGCCAGTCGTGACAGACCGTCCCCGGCGGCTGGCAGATCCACCGCTCCTTCGCCAGCTCCTCGCGCCGCACCGAGTCCCGCCCGGCGAGGCGATGCCCCTGCGGCACCAGCAGATCGCACCGGTCGTCACCGATCACCGCCTGCGCGATGCCCTCGGGGGCGGGCAGCGGTGCGATGTCCCAGTCGTGCGCGACAGCGAGGTCGATCACGCCCTTGGCCACCAGATCGACCGACAGATGAGGGTCGACCTCGGTCAGCCGCACGTCCAGGGCAGGGTGGTCCCGGTCCAGCTCGGCCAGCACGCCGGGCAGCAGACCGCGCGCCGCGGACGCGAAGGCGCCGATCGACAGCCGTCCCGTCGGCAGCCCCCGGCGCTCCTCCAGCGTCGTCTCGGCGCGCTCCACGATCGCGAGCAACTGCTGGGCGGTGGCGGCGAGATGCAGTGCCTCCTCGGTGAGCGCGACACCGCGCCCGCGCCGCTCCAGCAGCGTCGTACGGGTCTCCCGCTCCAGCTTCGTGATCTGCTGGGAGACTGCCGACGGGGTGTAGCCGAGCGCGGCGGCGGCGCCCGCCACGGACCCGTGGACGGAGATGGCGTGCAGTGCGCGCAGCCGGGACAGATCGAGCACCGGAACCTCCCGGACCTTCCTGATTCATTAGCGACGCTCAATTCCACCATGAAGAAATCCGCGCTGGTGCTACATGGTCCCGGCGGGCGATCCTCACTCCATGCGTCCCCTTCACATCGCCCTGGCCGCCCTGGTGGCCGCCGTCTGGGGTGTCAATTTCGTCGTCATCGAGGTCGGCCTCGGGCACTTCCCGCCGCTGCTCTTCTCCGCCCTGCGCTTCCTGGTCGCGGCGCTGCCCGCGGTCTTCTTCGTCGGGCGGCCCAAGGTCGCGTGGAAGTGGATCGTGGGCGTCGGGCTGGTCCTGGGCGTGGCCAAGTTCGGTCTGCTGTTCATCGGTATGGACCGTGGAATGCCCGCCGGTCTCTCCTCCCTGGTGCTCCAGGTCCAGGCAGTCTTCACGGCCCTCTTCGCGGCCGTGGCGCTCGGCGAACGGCCGGGCGGAGTACGAGTGTTGGGGATGGGGATCGCGCTGGCCGGTATCGGGGTCGCGGCGGTGGACGAGGGCGCGGGCGGCCCCGTGCTCGCCTTCGTGCTGGTGATCGCGGCAGCGGCCTGCTGGGGCGTGTCGAACGTCCTGACCCGCAAGGCCGCCCCGCCCGACTCCCTCAACTTCATGGTGTGGGTCTCGACCGTGCCCGTCCTGCCGCTGCTCGGTCTCTCCCTCCTCTTCGAGGGCTGGGGCCGCGACGCCGACGCGCTGGCCGCACTGGACTGGAGCGGCGCCGGCATCATCGTCTACGTCGCCTGGATCACCACGGTCTTCGGCTTCGGGGCGTGGGGTTTCCTGCTGCGCCACCACCCGGCGTCGTCCGTGGCCCCGTTCACCCTGCTCGTCCCGGTCTTCGGGATGTCCTCGGCCGCGCTGTTCCTCGGTGAGTCGGTGAGCCCGTTGCGGTGGTGCGCCGCGGCGCTGCTGGTGGGCGGGGTGGCACTCACGTCACTGGCGGGGACGCGGCGGACGCGGGCCGCGGCGGCAAAGACGCCGGAACCGCAGCCCGCGCGCACCTGAGCTCCTGCGAACCCGGGCCGGCCCCTACTGCTCGGGCGCGCCCAGGCGGAGCAGGTGCTCGCGCCCCGCGCTCAGCAGTCCCGGCAGCTCGGCCGCGTCCGGGTGCCAGCGCTTCTCGTACTCCCAGCAGACCCAGCTGTCCGCGTCCAGCGTGTCCAGACAGGCACCCAGCGGCAGCACCCCGGCCCCGAGCGCCAAGGGTTCGGTGTCCTCCGCCGATGCGATGTCCTTGACCTGTACGTATCCCAGGTGCGGGGCGAGCACCGCATGGCTCGCGGCCGGCTCCTCGCCCGCCAGCCAGGTGTGCATGATGTCCCACAGCGCACCGACCTGCCGGTGCCCGACCGTCCCTGCGATCCGGGCCACATCGGCACCGGCCCGGTGCGAGTCATGGGTCTCCAGCAGGATCCGTACGCCCAGGTCGGCGGCGTAGGGGGCGGCGGCGCCCAGCCGGCGGGCGGCGTTCGCATCGGCCACCTCCGGGTCCAGCCCGCCGCCACCGGGGAAGACCCGGACGTGGAGGGCGCCCAGATCCCGCGCCAGCTCCACCAGCCCGGCGAGCTCGTCCAGCACCGGCTGGTCGTCCCCCTCGGCGGCAACCCGGACGTACCCGGCGACGGTCAGGATCTCGACGCCGCCCTTCTTGAACTCCTCGGCCACGTCGGCGCGTTCGGCCGAGGAGAGCCCCGGGTGCACCGGCTCCTCGGGGTGGGCGCGCAGCTCCACCCCCTGGTAGCCGTGGTCGACGGCCAGCCGGATGACGTCGGCGATCGGCATCCCCGGTACTCCGAGGGTCGAGAAAGCGAGCTTCACGTGCGTGTTCCTTCCGTCGGTACCTGCCCCTGCGCCGTACGGACCGGACAGCGGCCCGCACATCATCGGCCCATGGCACGCGGTAGGGGTACCACGGACCGGGGAGCGGAACCCGGCCGCGTCACTTCCGCGGCGGCGCCGTCGACCCCCGCACCATCAGCTCCGCCGCGATGGTCGCGATGCCTCCGGGCGGCGGCGTCTCCCTGCCCATCGCCAGCCGGCCGGCCCGCGCCCCCGCCTCGAACAGCGGCAGTCGTACGGTCGTCAGGGCCGGGACCGCGTCCACCGAGAACGGCAGGTCGTCGAAACCGGCCACGGAGATGTCCTCGGGGATACGCAGACCGCGGTCCCGGATCGCCGCGCTCGCGCCCAGGGCCACGGTGTCGTTGGCGGCGACGATCGCGGTCATCTCCGGTTCGCGGCGCAGGAGTTCGAGCGTCGCGTCGTAACCTGACCGGCGGTCGTACGGGCCGTGCACGGTGAGGCGATCCTCGTCCGCGGCATCTGCGAGGCGCCCTTCCGTGGTCGCGTCGTCCCCGTACAGGCCCGCCGCCGCCATCGCGTCGCGGTGCCCTTCCAGCCGGTGGCGCGTCGTCGTCCGCTCCATCGGGCCCGCGACATAGCCGATCCGCCGGTGGCCGAGCGACAGCAGATGTTCGGTGAGGCGCCGGCCGCCGCCCCGGTTGTCGAAGGCGAGCGCCGCCACGACCGCTTCGCCCTCGGGCAGCGGGGGCCGTCCGCACAGCACCACCCTGGTCCCGGCATCCGCGAGTTTCGCCAGCTTCGCCGCCATCGCCCCCTGGTGCGCCGGGTCCTCCACCGCGCCACCGGTGAGAATGACGGCCGCGGCGCGCTGACGCTGGAGCAGGGTGAGGTAGGTGAGTTCGCGTGCGGGGGAGCCGCCGGTGTTGCAGACGACGGCGAGCTTCTCGCCCCCGGCCCGCCCGGAGCCGTCGCCCGGCCCGCCGATCTCGGTCTGCGCCGCCCCGGCCATGATCCCGAAGAACGGGTCGGCGATGTCGTTGACCAGGATGCCGACCAGGTCGGACGTGGCGGCGGCGAGCGAGCTGGCCGGTCCGTTGAGCACGTAGTCCAGGTCGTCGACCGCGCGCAGCACCCGCTCCCGGGTGGACGCCGCCACCGGGTAGTTGCCGTTGAGCACACGGGACACGGTGGCGGGCGACACCCGGGCGCGAGCCGCCACGTCCGCGAGGGTGACTGTCATCGCTTCCTCCGAGGGTTTTGGACGGAGCCCTCTTGTCCGGGCCGCTGTCGGCAGGCTAGCGTCATACCGCATAGAAAGCGCTTGCTACGGCTGTATGGAGGAAACTTCGTGACACGCAGGACAGTGCGCATCGCCATGAACGGCGTCACGGGTCGCATGGGATACCGGCAGCACCTGGTGCGCTCGATCCTCGCGATCCGCGAGCAGGGCGGCCTCGACCTCGGCGGCGGCGAGGTGCTGTGGCCCGAGCCCGTCCTCGTCGGCCGCCGCGCCCACGCGCTGGAGGAACTCGCAGACCGGCACGGTCTGACCGAGTGGTCGACCGACCTCGACGCGGTCCTCGCGGACGAGCGCATCGACATCTACTTCGACGCCCAGGTCACCTCGGCCCGCGTCGAAGCGATCAAGAAGGCGATCGCCGCGGGAAAGCACGTCTACACCGAGAAGCCCTCCGCCACGGACGTCGAGGGCGCCCTGGAGCTGGCCCGCCTCGCCAAGGACGCCGGGATCAAGCACGGCGTCGTCCAGGACAAGATCTTCCTGCCGGGCCTGTTGAAGCTGAAGCGCCTCATCGACAGCGGCTTCTTCGGCGAGATCCTCTCCGTGCGCGGCGAGTTCGGCTACTGGGTCTTCGAGGGCGACTGGCAGGAGGCCCAGCGCCCCTCCTGGAACTACCGTGCCGAGGACGGCGGCGGCATCGTCGTCGACATGTTCCCGCACTGGGAGTATGTGCTCCACGAGCTGTTCGGCCAGGTCAAGACCGTTCAGGCGCACGTCCGGACGCACATCCCGCAGCGCTGGGACGAGCAGGGCAAGCCGTACGCCGCCACCGCCGACGACGCCGCCTACGGCATCTTCGAGCTGGCCGGTGGCGCCGTCGCCCAGATCAACTCCTCCTGGGCCGTCCGCGTCAACCGCGACGAACTCGTCGAGTTCCAGGTCGACGGAACGCACGGCTCCGCCGTCGCCGGGCTGCGCAACTGCCGCACCCAGCACCGCTCGGCCACCCCCAAGCCGGTCTGGAACCCCGACCTCCCGGTCACCGAGTCGTTCCGCGACCAGTGGCAGGAAGTCCCCGACAACGCCGTCTTCGACAACGGCTTCAAAGCCCAGTGGGAGCTCTTCCTCCGCCACATCGTGCTCGACGAGCCGTACACCTGGGACCTGATGGCCGGCGCCCGCGGTGTCCAGCTCGCCGAGCTCGGCCTCAAGTCATCCGCCGAGGGGCGACGCCTGGACGTACCGGAGCTGACGCTTTGACTCCTCCCCCTCGTGAACGAGGGGGACTCCTAGCTCACTTCGCCCGACACCTAGCAGGTGGCAGGGCTTACAAGATCAGCACTAGCCGGGTTGAGACCAGCCCGGACGAGCATCACGCGGGCGGAGTTCTTGTCCCTGGAGGACACCGCTCCGCACGCGGTGCACGTATACGTTCGTTCCGAGAGGGGGAGTGCGTGCTTGGCTCTCGCTCCGCACTGCGCGCAGTCCATGGTGGTGTGCGCTGGGTGGACAAGGTGCACGGCGCGGCCGTGCTTGCGGCCCATCTCGATCAGGGCGCGCTTGGTCGTGCCGATTGCTGCGTCGGCCGCTTTACGGGCCATGGTGGACTTGGCGAGGAACTTCGGCCGGAAATCCTCCACGGCAAGGGCGTCGTGGTCGCGGACCACGGTCTTGGCCCACTTACGGGCGGTGTCCTGCCGCTGGTTGGCGACCTTCTTGTAGAGCTTGGCCCGCAGGTTCTTCGCATGCCGGTAGCCCTTCGATGCGGCCTGCCCCTTCTTCGGCTTGCGCCGGGCCATCATCCGGTCATAGCGGGTCAGCTTCGCCTGGGCCTTCTTGCCGTGCTGCGCGTGAGGCAGGTCATGGGTGTCGGAGGTGGTGGTCGCGGTCTCCTTCACACCCCAGTCGATGCCTATCACCCTGCCCGTGGTGGGCAACGGCTCCCCCTCGGTCTCCACGACGAAGCCGACGTACCAGTGCCCGACGGCATCGCGGTACACGCGCACGCTGGACGGGTCGGCCGGAAGATCCCGCGACCACACCACGGTCAGCACGCACTCGTTCCACACCCACCGACACCGCGCCCACTCGGTACTCAAGGCCGTGCGGGCAGTGGACGACACACGCAGACGGAAGGTGTACCGGGCGTGCCGACCCCTCAGCCGTTTCCTGCGCCGTCGTCATGATCGAGACCTTAACCCCGCCCACTGACAATCAACCGAAAGCGCAGGTCAGAGCAGATGTACAGAGAACTCCGCCGCTTCGCGGCGTTCCAAGGACCCATTCCTCCCCGGGCTGAAGCCCGGGGCATCCTGGGAGAAATCCGGTGACGATCCATCTCCCGCAGGGCCCGTACGAACCCCGCACCACCCCGCTCGACCTTGCACCGGCCGGGGCTCCGCTCGCCTCCCGTACGGTCTTCTCCGCCGCTCATGTCGTCGCCGACCCGTACGCCGACATCAGCCCCGACGATCCCGCGGCCGTCGACTGGGACGCCACCCTCGCCTTCCGCCGCCACCTGTGGTCGCACGGCCTCGGCGTCGCCGAAGCCATGGACACCGCCCAGCGCGGCATGGGCCTGGACTGGGCCGGTGCCGCCGAACTCATCCGCCGCTCCGCCGCCGAGGCGAAGGCGGTCGGCGGCCGGATCGCGTGCGGGGTCGGCACCGACCAGCTCCCCGCAGGGCCCGCCACGCTCGCCGAGGTGAAGGCCGCGTACGAGGAACAGCTCGCCCTCGTCGAGGAGAGCGGTGCCCAGGCCATTCTGATGGCGTCCCGCGCCCTCGCCGCCGCGGCGAACGGCCCCGAGGACTATCTGGAGACGTACGCACACCTGCTGCGCCAGGCCTCGGAGCCGGTCGTCCTGCACTGGCTCGGCCCGATGTTCGACCCCGCGCTGGAGGGCTACTGGGGCTCGTCGGACCTCGACGCCGCCACCGACACCTTCCTGAAGGTCATCGCCGAACACCCCGACAAGGTCGACGGCATCAAGATCTCGCTCCTCGACGCCGAGCGCGAGATCGACGTACGCCGCCGCCTTCCCGGCGGGGTCCGCTGCTACACCGGCGACGACTTCAACTACCCGGAGCTGATCGCGGGCGACGGCCAGGGCTTCAGCCATGCCCTGCTCGGCATCTTCGACCCGCTCGGCCCACTGGCCGCCCACGCGGTACGCGTCCTGGACACCGGAGATGTGAAGGGCTTCCGCGAACTCCTCGACCCCACGGTCGAGCTGTCCCGGCACCTCTTCCAGGCTCCCACCCGCTTCTACAAGACGGGCGTGGTCTTCCTCGCCTGGCTGGCCGGTCACCAGGACCACTTCACGATGGTCGGCGGCCTCCAGTCCGCCCGCTCACTGCCCCACCTGGCGAAGGCGTACGAACTCGCCGACCGGCTGGGCCTGTTCCCCGACCCGGAGCTGGCCGAATCCCGGATGCGCGCCCTGCTCACGGTCAACGGAGGTGTCCGGTGACGGATCTGTCGCGCCTGAGCATCAACCAGGAGACCATCAAGCAGTGGTCGCTGCCCGAGCTCGCCGAGGGCTGCGTCAAGGCGGGCATCGACAAGGTCGGCCTGTGGCGGGCACCTGTCCAGGAATACGGAATCGAGCGCACCGCGCAGCTCCTGAAGGACGCCGGCCTGACCGTCACCAGCCTCTGCCGGGGCGGCTTCTTCACCGCGCTCGACCCGGCCGAACGGGCCCGCGCCCTGGACGACAACCGCGCCGCGATCGACGAGGCGGCGGCCCTGTTCACCGACACCCTGGTCCTGGTGTCCGGCGGCCTCCCGCCCGGCAGCCGCGATCTCCACGGCGCTCGCGAACGTATCGCGGAAGCGCTTGCCGAGCTGGGCCCGTACGCGCGGGAACGCGGCGTACGCCTGGCGATCGAACCGCTGCACCCGATGTTCGCCTCGGACCGCTGCGTCGTCTCCACCCTGTCCCAGGCCCTGGACATCGCGGAGCGATTCCCGGCGGAGCAGGTCGGCGTGGTCGTCGACACGTACCACATCTGGTGGGACGACCAGGCGGCCGCGCAGATCGCGAGGGCGGGGGCGGGCGGCCGTATCCACTCGTTCCAGCTGGCGGACTGGATCACCCCGCTCCCTGCCGGCGTACTTGTCGGACGGGGCCAACTCGGCGACGGGAGCGTCGACTTCCACGCGTTCCGCGAGATGGTCGAGGCCGCCGGCTTCGACGGACCGATCGAGGTGGAGATCTTCAACGAGGACCTGTGGGCGCGCGACGGCGCCGAAGTCCTCGCGGAGGTCGCGGCGCGGTACGCCGAGCACGCCTGCTGAGAGCGGGCACCGGACGCCCGGGCAAAGAGAAAGCAAAGGCGTACAACCCTTTGCCGCCTTGCCGGGTCGTACCTTGCGTCGGGCGCTTCCGGGAGGGATCCGGGGGGATCGGGAAGCCCTGATGGAGGGGGAAAGCGAGGGGGTCCGGTCTTCTGACCGGACCCCATTTCGTCTCCCGCGCCACAGCTGAGGGGCTGTGGCCCCCAGTCGTCAGCTCGATCTGCCAGCACACCGGACGCGGCACACGCCGTTCCCCCGTGCAGATCTTGAGGTGCTTACGCCCGAGATCTGTGGTGCCGGGGGAACGGCGTGCGGTTCACTGCGCGGAAGAGCTGTTCGAGGCCGGTGGCCGTCGAGATCGGCGTCGCCGCCGGCTGATCAGTAGGCCGAGTTGACGTTGTCGATCGAGCCGTAGCGGTGGGCTGCGTAGTTGCAGGCGGCGGTGATGTTGGCGACCGGGTCGTAGATGTTCCACGAGGTGCCGGGGACGTGGTACGCCTTGAAGGTCGGGTCTATGACCTGGAGCAGGCCCTTGGACGGGATGCCCTTGGCGGCATTCGAGTCCCAGTTGTTGATGGCGTTCGGGTTGCCGGCGGACTCGCGCATCAGGTTCTTGTAGATGCCGTTGTAGGAGCCCGGGATGCCCTGCGCCCGCATGATCTCCAGTGACTGGTTGATCCATGTGCTGACGCTGCCGCCGGACCGGGCGGGGGCGGCGGCGGAGGCGGCCGGAGCGCTGACGAGAGAACCGGCGACGACTGCGGCGCCGGCGGCGACCATACCCAGCGAAACCTTCTTGGTCTGGGTCAGGTGAGCGAACTTCTTGGACATCGCGGAGATCTGCATCGGAAATTACCTCTTCCGTCGGGATGCCAAGAAGTTTTAAACGGGGCTTAAGTTTCGGTCAATGAGCCTCATTACTATCGAGGTACGTACAAGGAACCGACAGCATGTCCGAAATGGCCGCTAACGGGCGACAAGGCGACCTCTTTGCCCTACTAAGTCGTATCATGGTGACGCACACCATATCGCCCACGTCACACGACAGAAGTATTAAAGCGTCACAAAACGGACAAGGGTGTATTGCCTCCGTCAAACGGAAAACCCTCTATTCGAGCCGCGTGATGAATAAAATGCACGGTGTAATGAGAGTGTGTTGGGCCCATTCGAAAAGCGGCCTGGGGGAGCCTGCGGAGGCAGTCTCGACGGAGATGGCGGGTGAAGGCCTCGTCGTGAGTCCGGTCGTCGTCGACCCGGTGCCGGACGACGCCGCGCGGACCCTCGCGGGCAGGGGTGGCCGCCGCTGATCTTCGCGTAGTACGCGATCTCACCCTCGGTGTCCGGGGCGTAGAGCGTTGCTGAGGCAAGCGTGGGGGCGGGAGGTGGATGTGCGAGCGCGGCGGAGGGTGCTGCGTCGACAGGCCCGAGGGCCTCACCCGCCGCTCACGCCAGGGCCCGCAACGTGCAGAAACCAAGACGACACGGCCTCACTCCGTCCGGCGCGCATCGCCGAGCGCGGGTTGTCTGCTTCTAGACAATGCTGGTTTCGGACAGTCACCATCCATTCACCACAGGGTCACTGGGCCTACACACTGGGCCCGCCTGCTCGTCCTTGCAGGCACCTTCGAAAAGGAGTCCCTGTGAAGAAGACCCTCTCCATGGCGGTCAGCCTGGCGATCGCCGCGACCTGTGCTGTTGGTGTGGCGCTCCCCGCGCACGCCGCTGACGCGACGGGGACCGCGACCGCCAGCAGTCAGTCGCTCCAGTCGGCCATCGACACCTCCACGTTGCCTCCGCGGCTCAAAGTCCTTGCCGACAAGATGCTGGCGAAGTTGCCCGCCGACTGGCAGTCCCGCTCCAAGGCTGCTGCCGCGAAGTACGGCATTGACGATTCGCAGTGGAGCGAGCTGCGCGACAGCCTGATCAATCCCGACGACTACCAGTGCCCGTCGACTGAGCTCAAGACCTGGGCCCGCTCTCTCCTCGTGGGCGCCGAGGACCCCTTCGCCATCTTCATGCTCTCGATCTTCGATGGTTTCAACCTCCCGACCTACGACGCGCTGATCTTCGGCACGGAGTCGAAGTCCAACAAGTTCGGTGCCAACGGTGAGTACACGCAGGAGCTCACCTCCGAGATGAAGAACCTCAAGCGGTTCTGGGACATCAACTCGGCGGACATCCAGCTGGTACCCCTGCACGGGGCCGATGTCTTCTCCAGCCCCGAGCGGGTTGCTCGCACGCTCTCCGTGCTGTACGGCGGGACGCCGGAGTCCCAGCTCGACCTGGCCGAGATGTTCCTCGAGATCGTCGACATGGAACCGATCCTGAAGGGCGGCGCCAACCCGATCTTCTCCTTCAACGCCTTCGCCTACAGCGAGAAGCGTGACCCGGAACCGACAGGCGTCTCCGACCGGATCGTCATGGGTGACGGCATCCTGCAGGGCATGAAGGCCGTGGGTCTGGGCGATGTCGCGCCGCGGGCGATCGAGGCCCACGAGTTCGGCCACCACGTGCAGTACGAGAAGGATCTGTTCGTGAGCGACCTGACCTGGGCCGAGGCCACCCGCCGTACGGAGCTCATGGCCGACGCGTTCGGGACGTACTACCTGACCCACGCCCGCGGCGAAGCGCTGAACACCAAGCGTCTTCTGGGCTCTGAGCAGTCGTTCTACGAGGTAGGCGACTGCGGCTTCGACAACCCGGGCCATCACGGCACGCCGAACCAGCGGCTCGCTGCGTCAAGTTGGGCGGCGAGCGTGGCCAACGACGCGGCGAACCAGGGCCGCATCCTGCCGTCGCTCACGTTCGCCGGGCGGTTCGAGGCCAAGCTTTCCGACCTGGTCAAGCCGGACGCCGGCTGACGCTGCAGGTCGACCGCAGGACGCGCTCCCTCGATCGGCCGAAGATCCGCATGAGGCGGGCCGGATCCCTCTGCCGGCCCGCCCCACGCGCCCGTCACGTGTGGGCGATGTCGTCGACACCAGAGCGCAGAAAGGTGCAGACCACCGGGTGTGCGGGTGAGGCAGCGGCCTCCGGCCTGGGCGACGGTTCAAAGGACCGTTCAGAGCCAGCCTTGGCGGCTGGCCTGGACACCGAGCTGGAACCGGGTCTGGGTACCGAGTACCTCCTGCAGGCGGGCGACGCGTCGGGTGACGGTCCGTTCACTCACCCCGAGCTCACGGGCGATCGACTCATCGGTGAGCCCGGCGCTGAGGTAGCCCAGGAGTTGCCGCGCCTCGTTCGTCGGACGGGCCCAGCCCTCGGTGGGCTCGCCGGCCCGAGGAAGCGGGACGGCTATCCGCCAGTACGACTTGAAGACTCCGATCAGCCCATCCAGCAGGCCTGATGGCTGGACGATGACGCTGTGGTGTCCCGAGCGGTCCGGCGCGGCGACGGACAACACGGCCAGACGATCGTCACAGAGGAGCAGATTCATCGCGAGGTCGGGAAAGACCCGGGCCTGCTCCCCGCGGTCGACGCACGCGTGCGCCGCCTCCAAGGCCTTGGGCTCCTGCAGGATGTCGACGCTGTACACCACTCGGTAGGCGACCCCGCGGGCCAGGGCGTCCAAGGCTCCGCTGTCGACCTCCGGCACACGATCACCTCCGCCCACCGGCCCGATCGACAGCGCGCGCACCTCTGCCACTGCCTCGTTGTGGACCCGTTGCTGGATCACGTCAGGGCTGTGGGAGGTGTCGACGACCTCGATGTAGCTCGAGCCCGAGGTGTGGTCGAGCCAGAAACGCGAGAGGAGCGTCGCACTCTCGTGGGCGATCCGGGCCTCTCGTGCGCGCCGCTCGGCTATGGCTTCCAGCACTGCGCGAGGGGGCTGGGCGGCCAGCCTGTCATCCGTGCGGGACACCAATCCGATGGCGGCGAGCTCTTCGACCGCGTGGTGCAGCCCTTCGGCAGACGATCCGGCCCGCGCCAGCTGACCGGCGAGCTTCGCCGGGGTCAGCGGACCGTGCTCCACGAGTGTGAGGTAGGCAGTCTCAGCTGTCATGGAGAGGCCGAGATCCTGCAGTGGGCGCATTTGGGTAGGTCACTCCCAACCAGCGGCGCCACACGGCGCCCGTCACTGACCCCATTCCCATGGGGACTGTCCATCTGCCGGATGGCCGTCAGCCTAACATCACATGATCATGTGGGGGCCGGGCCGAGGATGGAGACCACCCGGCCAAGTCCGCCCTGGCGATTTCGGCAATGTCCTGCCCAATCTGGCTGTCTTGGTCACCTCCGCCGGGGCTTTCGCTGTGTCTGCCGGCGGGGCCGTCGCGGTGACATGGCAGCGGCCCCGTCGGGCGCGCGGCTGGATGCGCTGGGTCCGTGACCGGGCGTGTGGAGTGTCGGTGGCGACCGATACCGTCGAGCCATGTCCAACATGGCCGTCCTCGAAGGTGTGCTGGAGCGCATCACGTACGCGAACGAGGAGAACGGGTACACGGTCGCCCGCGTCGACACGGGTCGGGGCGCGGGTGATCTGCTGACGGTCGTCGGTTCGCTGCTGGGTGCGCAGGTCGGCGAGTCGCTGCGGATGGAGGGGCGCTGGAGCTCGCACTCCCAGTACGGCAAGCAGTTCACCGTGGAGAACTACACGACCGTCCTGCCCGCCACCATCCAGGGCATCCGCCGCTATCTCGGCTCCGGGCTGATCAAGGGCATCGGGCCGGTGATGGCCGACCGGATCACGACGCATTTCGGTGTCGAAACGCTCGACATCATCGAGCAGCAGCCGAAGCGGCTGGTCGAGGTTCCGGGGCTCGGGCCGAAGCGGACGAAGATGATTGCCGCCGCCTGGGAGGAGCAGAAGGCGATCAAGGAGGTGATGGTTTTCCTGCAGGGTGTGGGTGTCTCCACCTCCATCGCCGTCCGTATCTACAAGAAGTACGAGGACGCGTCGATCTCCGTCGTCAAGAATCAGCCCTACCGGCTGGCCGCAGACGTCTGGGGCATCGGTTTTCTGACCGCCGACAAGATCGCGCAGGCGGTCGGCATCCCGCACGACAGTCCGGAGCGGGTCAAGGCGGGGCTGCAGTACGCGCTGTCGCAATCCACCGACCAGGGGCACTGCTTCCTCCCTGAGGAGCGGCTGATCGCCGACGCCGTCAAGCTGCTCCAGGTCGATACGGGGCTGGTCATCGAGTGCCTCGCCGAACTTGCCGAGGATCCGGAGGGCGTCGTACGGGAGAAGGTGCCGTCGCCCGAGGGGGGCGAGCCGATCACCGCCCTCTATCTCGTACCGTTCCACCGCGCCGAGGTCGCTCTCGCCGCGCAGGTGCAGAGGCTGCTGCGGACCCCCGAGGACCGGCTGTCGGCCTTCCAGGACGTGGACTGGGACAAGGCGTTGACGTGGCTCGCCGGTCGTACCGGGGCGACGCTCGCCGCCGAGCAGGAAGCGGCCGTACGGCTCGCGCTCAGCCGGAAGGTCGCCGTGCTGACCGGCGGACCCGGCTGCGGCAAGTCGTTCACGGTCCGCTCCATCGTCGAGCTGGCCCGCGCCAAGCGCGCAAAGGTCGTTCTGGCCGCACCCACCGGGCGGGCCGCCAAACGGCTGTCCGAGCTGACCGGCGCCGAGGCGTCCACCGTGCACCGGCTGCTGGAGCTGAAGCCGGGCGGGGACGCGGCCTACGACCGGGACCGTCCGCTGGACGCCGATCTCGTCGTCGTCGACGAGGCGTCGATGCTCGATCTGCTGCTCGCCAACAAGCTGTTCAAAGCCGTGGCACCCGGTGCCCATCTGCTGCTTGTCGGGGATGTCGACCAGCTGCCGTCGGTCGGCGCGGGGGAGGTGCTGCGCGATCTGCTCGCCGAGGGCGGACCCGTTCCCGCGGTCCGGCTGACGACGATCTTCCGACAGGCCCAGCAGTCCGGTGTCGTCACCAACGCCCACCGGATCAACTCCGGGACGCCGCCGCTCACTCAGGGCCTGAGCGACTTCTTCCTCTTCGTCGAGGACGAGACGGAGGAGGCGGGCGTCCTCGCGGTGGACGTCGCCGCCCGCCGCATTCCGGCCAAATTCGGCCTCGACCCGAGGCGTGACGTCCAGGTTCTCGCCCCCATGCACCGCGGTCCGGCCGGCGCGGGCACGCTCAACGGACTCCTGCAGCAGGCCATCACCCCGGCCCGTCCCGACCTGCCCGAGAAGCGGATGGGGGGCCGGGTCTTCCGGGTCGGCGACAAGGTCACCCAGATCCGAAACAACTACGACAAGGGGGAGAACGGCGTCTTCAACGGCACGGTCGGCGTCGTCACCTCGCTCGACCTCGATGAACAGCAGCTGACGGTCCTCACCGACGAGGACGAGGAGATCCCGTACGACTTCGACGAGCTGGACGAGCTGGCTCACGCGTACGCCATGACGATCCATCGCTCCCAGGGCAGCGAGTATCCGGCCGTCGTCATCCCCGTCACCAAGAGCGCCTGGATGATGCTCCAGCGGAACCTGCTGTACACGGCTGTGACGAGGGCGAAGAAGCTCGTCGTACTGGTCGGCTCCCGGCAGGCGATCGGCCAGGCGGTCCGCACGGTTTCCGCCGGCAGACGCTGTACGGCGCTGGATTACCGGCTGCGTGGAGGGGCGGGCGGAGGATCGGCGGAAAAAATGATCGATCAAATCGGTGGCAAACATCACGGAGCCCTTCCGGAACCGGAGTCAAGGGGGCAGGATGAGTAAGTTGACGGCACTCAGTGCCGTCAGTAGGTCCAATGGACGACCCCGAGTGCACTCTCCTGGGCCAAATGGAGGAGGGTGGAGACAGTCAGGGAATCTCGAAGTAGAGCCACTACGTCGGTGAGGGATGACGTGAGCGACAACTCTGTAGTACTGCGGTACGGCGATGACGAGTACACCTACCCGGTGATCGACAGCACCGTCGGCGACAAGGGCTTCGACATCGGGAAGCTCCGGGCCAATACCGGCCTGGTGACGCTGGACAGCGGATACGGCAACACCGCCGCATATAAATCCGCCATCACCTACCTCGACGGCGAGCAGGGCATCCTGCGGTACCGCGGCTATCCCATCGAGCAGCTCGCCGAGCGCTCGACGTTCCTGGAAGTCGCGTACACGCTCATCAACGGTGAGCTTCCCAAGGTCGACCAGCTGGCGACCTTCAAGAACGAGATCACCCAGCACACGCTGCTGCACGAGGACGTCAAGCGGTTCTTCGACGGCTTCCCGCGCGACGCCCACCCGATGGCCATGCTGTCCTCGGTCGTCAGCGCGCTGTCCACGTTCTACCAGGACAGCCACAACCCGTTCGACGAGGAACAGCGCCACCTCTCGACGATCCGGCTGCTGGCCAAGCTGCCGACGATCGCCGCGTACGCGTACAAGAAGTCGATCGGTCACCCCTTCGTCTACCCGCGCAACGACCTCGGGTACGTCGAGAACTTCCTGCGCATGACCTTCTCGGTCCCCGCCCAGGAGTACGACCTGGACCCGGTCGTCGTCTCCGCGCTCGACAAGCTGCTCATCCTGCACGCGGACCACGAGCAGAACTGTTCGACCTCCACCGTGCGTCTGGTCGGCTCCTCGCAGGCGAACATGTTCGCCTCGATCTCCGCCGGCATTTCGGCGCTGTGGGGCCCGCTGCACGGCGGCGCCAACCAGTCGGTGCTGGAGATGCTCGAGGGCATCCAGGCCAACGGCGGCGACGTCGACTCCTTCATCCGCAAGGTGAAGAACAAGGAGGACGGCGTCCGGCTGATGGGCTTCGGCCACCGCGTCTACAAGTCCTTCGACCCGCGCGCCAAGATCATCAAGGCTGCGGCCCACGACGTGCTGTCGGCGCTCGGCAAGTCCGACGAGCTGCTCGACATCGCGCTGAAGCTGGAGGAGCACGCGCTCTCCGACGAGTACTTCGTCTCGCGCAACCTCTACCCCAACGTGGACTTCTACACGGGTCTGATCTACCGGGCCATGGGCTTCCCGACCGAGATGTTCACCGTGCTCTTCGCGCTCGGCCGGCTCCCCGGCTGGATCGCCCAGTGGCACGAGATGATCAAGGAGCCGGGATCCCGCATCGGCCGCCCGCGCCAGATCTACACCGGCGAGGTCCTGCGCGACTTCGTCCCGGTCGAGAGCCGCTGAATCCCGTAGCACCCCTGTACCGCCCCGGTCCGCTGCGGCCGGGCTGCCTTCGCCCCGCGTACCGCGCTTTCGCACAGAGCGCGGTGTCCGGGGCGATTCGCGTATCCGGCCCGCCCCTGCATGGAGCGAGAAGCGCCCCGCCATCGATCCCCCCACGGGCCGACAACGAGGCGCTTCCCATGTCCCGGAGCGGATTCCCCCCACGGGATCCGGCCGGGCGTCTGCGGGAGCCGAAGCTCCTGGGTGTTCCTCGGTACTGCTGCACCACGTCACTGCGGTTGCACGTCTCGCGGTCTGCCGGGGTACGTACCTTCGGGAGGGCCGCTCAAAGCTCCCCGGTGCACGTGCCCCGGCCAACGCTTGCCTGAAGCGTCCCCCAAGACGCTTCGTCGGACGTCCCCCAAGACATCCTTGGCATCGCACTCTTAGACTCGCGAACCCATCGGATGGTTACCCTCAAACCAATGTGATCTAGATCTCTTTGTGGAAATCACGTGAAGGCGCGCAACCGCAGGCTGTTCGTCACGACGAAGACCGATGAGAAGGCCATCGCCGCTCCGGCAATCATAGGGTTGAGCAGGCCAAACGCCGCAAGGGGTAGGGCGGCAACGTTGTAGCCAAATGCCCAGAAAAGGTTGCCCTTGATCGTGGTCAGGGTGCGTCGTGAGAGCCGGATGGCATCGGCGGCCACCTCGAGATCTCCACGAACGAGGGTGAGATCGCTCGCCTCGATCGCGGCGTCCGTGCCGGTGCCCATGGCCAGCCCGAGGTCGGCGGTCGCGAGGGCCGCCGCGTCGTTGACACCGTCCCCGACCATCGCGACCGAACGGCCCTCCGCCTGGAGCCGCTCGATGACGTGCACCTTCTCCTCGGGGAGCACCTCGGCGTAGACCTCGTCGATGCCGACGGCGCGGGCGACGGCGTCCGCCACGGCCCGGTTGTCGCCGGTCAGCAGCACCGGCCTGAGGCCGAGGGCGCGCAGCTCGGCGACGGCTGTCGCACTGGAGTCCTTGATCGCGTCGGCGACCCCGAGAACGCCACGCGCCTCGCCGTCCCAGGCGACCGCGATGGACGTACGTCCCCGGGCCGCCGCGTCCGTGAGGGAGCCGGACAGTGCCTCGGGGACGGCGATCCCGGCGCCGGTGAGCAGCTGGGGGCGTCCGACGAGCACCTGATGCCCGTCGACGGTGCCGCGTACCCCGAGCCCCGGGACGTTGGTGAAGGACTGGACGGTGGGGAGCGCGGCCCCGGTGCGTTCGGCGGCGCCGGTGGCGACGGCCTGGGCGATGGGGTGCTCGGAGGCGTGCTCCAGGGCGCCGGCCAGCCGCAGCAGTTGCGTCGCGTCGGTGCCGGGCGCCACGTGGACGTCCTGGAGAGTCATCCGGCCGGTGGTGACCGTGCCGGTCTTGTCCAGGACGATCGTGTCGATACGCCGGGTGGTCTCCAGGACCTCCGGGCCCTTGATCAGGATGCCGAGCTGTGCGCCGCGCCCGGTCCCCACCATGAGGGCGGTCGGAGTGGCGAGGCCGAGCGCGCACGGGCAGGCGATGATCAGTACGGCGACGGCGGCGGTGAACGAGGCGGTCACGTCGTCCGTGAACAGCAGCCAGACGACCAGGGTGACCAGCGCGAGCAGCAGGACGACCGGGACGAAGACCGCGGAGATCCGGTCGGCGAGGCGCTGCACCTCGGCCTTTCCGTTCTGGGCGTCCTCGACGAGCCTGGCCATCCGGGACAGCTGGGTGTCGGCGCCGACCCGGGTGGCGCGCACGACGAGGCGGCCCGAGACATTGACGGTGGCGCCGGTGACGGAGTCCCCGACGTTCACATCGACCGGAACGGACTCGCCGGTGAGCATCGACGCGTCCACGGCGGAGGTGCCCTCGGTGACGGTGCCGTCGGTGCCGATCTTCTCGCCGGGACGGACCACGAAGCGGTCGCCGACGGTGAGCCGGGCGACGGGGACGCGTACTTCGGTGCCGTCCCTGAGGACGGAGACGTCCTTCGCGCCCAGGTGCATCAGTGCGCGCAGCGCGGAACCGGCCTTGCGCTTGGACTTCGCCTCCAGATAGCGGCCCAGCAGGATGAAGGTGATGACCCCGGCGGCCACTTCCAGATAGATGGTGGACGAACTCTCCGTGCGTGAGACCGAGAAGTCGAAGCCGTGCCGCATCCCGGTCATGCCCGCGTCCCCGAAGAACAGCGCCCAGAGCGACCAGCCGAACGCGGCGAGTGTGCCGACGGAGACGAGGGTGTCCATGGTGGCCGCGCCGTGCCGGAGGTTGGTCCAGGTGGCGTGGTGGAAGGGCAGTCCGCCCCAGACGACCACGGGGGCGGCGAGCGTGAGGGAGAGCCACTGCCAGTTGTCGAACTGGAGGGACGGGACCATGGCCAGGAGCACGACGGGGGCGGCGAGGACGGCCGAGACGGCCAGCCGCTGCCGCAGGGCGGCGAGGGCGTCGGCCGCGCTGCGCTCGGCTTCGGTTTCCTCCGGCGTGGTGTCGGAGTCCGCCGCCACCGCGGTTTCCCGGATCTGCCGGGTCTCCTCGGTCCGCTCGGCCTCGGCGGGGCCGGTGGCCTCGGGCGGCGAGAGCGTTTCAGCGGGCAGCGGGGGCGGCGCCGGTGCGGGCCGTTGTACCGGCTGTGCGGTGTATCCGGTCTTCTCGACCGTGGCGATCAGGTCAGCCAGCCGGGTCCCGGCACCGAACGTGACGCGTGCCTTCTCTGTCGCGTAGTTCACGGACGCGGTGACGCCGTCCATCCGGTTGAGCTTCTTCTCGACGCGGGCCGCGCACGAGGCGCAGGTCATCCCGCCGATCGTGAGTTCCGCTTCCGAACTCGCGACTGCCGGGGCTTCGGCCTCTGTTGCGCTGTGCATGTCCGAACTCCTGAAATGCCGACCGGGCCGTGCCCCACCAGTATCAGCTGGTCGGTCCGGCCCGGTGGTGCAAGGGGTGGTGCAGATGATGCTGGTGGTGCAGGTCCGCAGGGTGTCCGGGTGGGCCCGGACGGCGTTCAGGCCTGGCCGGCGAGCTCGTAACCCGCCTCGTCGACCGCGGCGCGGACGGCGTCCTCGGACAGCGGGGCCTCGGAGACGACGGTCACCTCTCCGGTGGAGGCCACGGCCTTCACCGAGGTGACGCCCTCGATGTCGGAGATCTCCGCGGAGACGGCGCCTTCGCAGTGCCCGCAGGTCATGCCCGTCACTCGGTAGACGGTGGTGACCGCACCGGCCGTTGCCTCGGTGCCCGCACCGTCGTGGCAGGAGCCGTCGGGCGAGCAGCAGGAGCCGGTGGCCTGGGGGAGCTGGGTCTCGGCGGTCATGGTGTTCTCCTCTTCGACGCGTACAGCTTCAGTGTGGCGCCAGGGAGCTCCGGGAAGGCCGGCGCGCCCCAACACTCAGAACTATATACCCCTAGGGGGTATGAATGCGAGGGGGGACGATGTCGCTTCGCGCGCTATCGGTCATTCGGCGGAGCGGCGGCCGGGGTGGGCGAGGGGGGTTGGAGGGTCCGGTCGCCGACCAGTGGCTCCAGGTAGCGGAGGAGTACGGTCTTCAGCTCCCTGATGTACGCCTCCCGCTCCTCGCCCTCGTGGGCCATGATCACGTCGAGTCCCGCCTTGAAGAGGATGAAGATCATGGTGGCGGTGCGGGTGATCTCGGCGGGCGGTGTGTCCGGGAGGTAGCCGCCGAGGATGGCCTCGACCCGGGAGAGCATCGCCGCGTGCAGGGTGTCGTGCTCGTGGGTGATCACGCCGGGGATCTCGGAGCCGTGCATCAGGACGGTGAAGGCCGGATTCTCGCAGTTGAAGGTGATCAGCGGGTCGAGGGTGGCGTCCAGCATCCGGTCGAGGGGGAGCGCCAGATTGTCCGGCAGGAAAGCCGCCCCGTACGTCTCGCGCCAGCGTTTGAGGAGCTGGTCGCCGAGCTCGACGGCGATGGCCTCCTTGTTCGGGAAGAACTGGTAGAGCGTGCCGGGCGAGACGCCGGCCTCGCGGGCGATGGCGTTGGTGCTCGCTGCTGTGTAGCCGGTCGCACAGAAGACGCTGGCGGCCGCTTTGAGGAGCTGGGTGATGCGGGCTTCGCCGCGGGCCTGACGGCGGCGCGGCCGTCCGGCGGTGGTACCCGCACGCCCGTCGGCAGGTGCGTCCCCGGTGGCGCTTTTCCTCTCGGTGGTGCCCGCGTCCCCGGCGGCGCCCTTCCTCCCGGCGGCTCCGGCGGCTCCGGATCTGGCCTCCGACACGGTAATCCCCAGCTTTCCTCACGCGTTTGACAAACGCGAGTGGCCGCTCGCATTCTCGTGGAACGCGAGCGATGACTCGTGTTTGCCAGTGTATGTGGCAACGAGTGACCCATGCTGCCCTGTGCCGCCCGGGTCTGGGGGAAGGGGACACCGCACCATGCCTCAAGTCAACCGCCCGGAGCGCCTGGGGGGCTGGACCCGGTTCGTCACCGCGCGGCCGCGGCTCGCGCTGCTCGCCGCCCTGGTGATCACGGCGCTCGCGGTGTTCGCGGGCAGCGGTGTCGCCGACCGGATGGGCAGCGGTGGCTGGGAGGCCCCCGACGCCGAGTCCACCTATGCGACCAAGGCGCTGGAGCGCGAGTTTCCCGCGTCCCAGCCCAATCTTCTGCTGCTGGTCGACAGCGGCAGCACTTCCGTGGACGACCCCGCGGTGGCCGCCGAGGCCGCGCGGCTCACCGAGGGGCTGGCTGCTGAGAAGGGCATCACGGGCGTCGGTTCGTACTGGCAGAGCAAGTCGCCCGCGCTCCGCGCCAAGGACGGGCGGGAGGCATTGATCGCGGCCAGGATCGAGGGCCAGGACAAGGCGGTGGGCGAGACCCTGGACCGGATAGCACCCACCTACCGAGGGACGCACGGTCCGGTGAAGGTCTCGGTCGGCGGCCCCGTCGCCGTACGGCACGAGATGCAGACGATCATTCAGGAGGACCTGCTGCGGGCCGAGATGATCGCCCTTCCCGTCACCCTGGTGCTGCTGGTCATGGTCTTCGGCAGCGCGATCGCGGCCCTGCTGCCGCTCGGCGTCGGCATCGTCGCGATCCTGGGGACCAACGCCGTGCTGCGGGGCATCACCGAATTCACCGACGTCTCGGTCTTCGCCCAGAACCTCACCACGGCCCTCGGTCTCGGGCTCGCCATCGACTACGCCCTGTTCATCGTGCGCCGGTTCCGTGAGGAGCTCGCGGCGGGAGCGGACACCCGGTCGGCGGTCGGCGCGACGCTGCGCACCGCGGGGCGCACGGTGCTGTTCTCCGCGCTGACCGTGGCGGTCTCGCTGGCCGCGATGCTGGTCTTCCCGCAGTACTTCCTGCGCTCGTTCGCCTATGCGGGGATCGCCGTGGTTCTGCTGGCCGCCGCTGCGGCGCTGATCCTGCTGCCCGCCGCGCTGATGCTTCTCGGTCCTCGGGTCAACTCCCTGGACCTGCGCGGACGGTTGCGCCGCCGGGGGAGCGAGGCGCGCCACGAGCCGGACACGGCGGGCAAGGGATGGGGGAGGTTCGCGACGTTGGTAATGCGCCGGGCGCCGGTCTTCGCCGTCCTCACCACCGTGGGCCTGGTCCTGCTCGGACTGCCGTTCCTCGGGGTGAAGTTCGGTACGGCGGACGACCGCCAGCTGCCCGCAGGTGCCGAGTCGCATGTCGTCCAGCAGCACATACGGGACGGCTTCCCCGGCAGCCCCGGCGGCGGCCTCGAAGTCTTCGCGGAGGGCAGCGCGACGCCCGCCCAGTACGCCGACTACCGGAACCGGATCGCTGCACTCCCCGGCGTTCTCCGAGTCGACGGGCCGGTGACGGAGGGGCGGTCCGCATACTTCGGCGTGCTGCCCAAGGGGGAGGCCGTGGGGGAGGAGTCCCAGCAGCTCGTACGCGAGCTCCGGGCCCAGCCCGCTCCGTTCGACACCTCGGTGACGGGCGCGGCGGCGGTCCTCATCGACTCCAAGGACGCCATCGCGGACCGGCTGCCGTGGGCAGTGGGCATCATCGTCCTCGTGACGCTGCTGCTGGTCTTCCTGCTCACCGGCAGCGTGCTCATCCCGCTCCAGGCAGTGGTGCTCAACGCTCTGAGCCTGACAGCGATGTTCGGAGCGGTCGTCTGGGTCTTCCAGGACGGGCATCTGTCCGGACTGCTCTCCTTCACCAGCACAGGGGACATAGAGACGACCCTGCCCGTACTGATGTTCTGCGTCGCGTTCGGACTCTCCATGGACTATGGGGTGTTCCTGCTCTCCCGGATCAAGGAGGAGTACGACCGCACCGGTGACCACGAGCATTCGGTGACCTTCGGGCTGCGGCGCACCGGCGGGCTGATCACTGCGGCTGCCGTGATCCTCGCGGTGGTGATGGTCGCCATCGGGACGTCGCGGGTGACCAACACGAAGATGCTCGGCCTCGGCATCGCGCTGGCCGTGCTGATGGACGCCATGGTGGTGCGGAGCCTGCTGGTGCCGTCGGTGATGAAGCTGATGGGTCGGGTGACCTGGTGGGCGCCCGCGCCGCTGCGGGCCTTCCACCAGCGATTCGGGCTGAGCGAAGGGGGGTCCGCACCTGCCCCCGTCGAGGAGGTGTCCGCAGCCGCTCCCGATCGGGACAGGATCAGCGCCGGGGCGTAGACGGACGGAGGCCCCGTGCGGCGCCGGGTCGGAGCCGGTCGCCGTACGGGGCCTGGAACGGACGGAGGGAGGGGGAGAGGGCGTCAGCCCTTGCGGCCCCGGTTGCTCGGGCGGGCAGCGACCCAGGCGCGGACGGTGTCCGCGTACCAGTAGGGCTTACCGCTCTCCACATGGTCGGGTGCGGGAAGGAGACCGTGCTTGCGGTACGAGCGAACGGTCTCCGGCTGCACCCGGATGTGCGCGGCAATGTCCTTGTAGGACCAGAGCCTTCTGTCCGTCATAAGTGACACCTCTCTGCGCCGCAGCGGCAGCCGGGAGGCTGTCTGGAGAGCCGCGGCACGGACGCTGACGATCACTCAGCCTGTGTCCGGTGAACGACACGGAGTGACGGGCTGGGTGGGGTCGTCGAACGCCTGTGACGGAAGACCCGTGTAACGCGGACATGTGTGACGAGGGAGTGATATCTGTGACAGAAGGCGTGCATTCGAAACACGCCTTAGGCGTGCCAGAGCGCGAACCAGGTCTGCGGACCGACGAGGCCGTCCGGGACGAGTGGCGGGTGGTCCGCCTGGAAGCGCTGAACAGCGGCGAGGGTCGCCGTCCCGAAGGTGCCGTCAACGGCACTCCACGGCAGATAGCGGCGGTTGGCCAGAAGGCACTGCACCTCGGAGACCCGTTCGCCCTGCTCGCCGAAGAAGGTCAGCTGATTACCGTCGTAGAACACGCAGGCCGCGCCGGGCGAGGGGAGCGGCTGCTCCGGGGTGTGCCCGGCGGCCCAGGCGGCGGGGGCGGTGGTGAGGGCGGCAGTCAGGGCGAGTGCGGCCAGGACCGAGGCCCCTGCCGTCCTCGCGGAGAGAGGCGTCTTTCGGATCACGGTGAGTTGCTCCTTGTGCGGTCACGGGGCGCGGAAGGGACCGCACCCGCTTCACTGCGAGCACAACACCGCACGCCGCCGGGACGTCACATCTGTGCCTCGTTCGGTGTGTCCTGCTCGGGCGCGGGTGTCGGCGCCGGTGTGCCGCAGGAGCGGAGGAAGGCGCGGGTGCGACGGGCGATCGGCAGCGGCTTGTCGGGCGGGCACGGATACATGTCCTGCTCGACGATCGCGAACAGATCGATGTCCAGCCGTCGGGCCGCGTCCAGCACGGGACCCAGAGCGGGTACGCCATTGGGCGGTTCGCACATGACGCCCCGTGCCACGGCCGGCCCGAACGGCACCTCGCCCGCTACGACGTCGGCCAGCACATCCGGGTCGACCTGCTTGAGGTGCAGATAGCCGATCCGCTCGCCGTAGGTCTCGATCAGCTTGACGCTGTCCCCGCCGCAGTAGGCGTAGTGGCCGGTGTCGAGACAGAGCGAGACCAGGTCGGGATCGGTGGCGTCGAGGAAGCGGTGGACGTTCTCCTCGCTGTCGACATGGGTGTCGGCGTGCGGATGGACGACGATCTGCAGTCCGAAACGGTCCTGTACCTCGCGGCCCAGCCGCTCCGTCTGCGTGGTGAGGTGGCCCCACTGTTCCGCGGTGAGGGTGCGGTCCTCAAGGATCTCGCCGGTCTTGTCGTCCCGCCAGAATGACGGGATGACCACCAGATGCCCGGCGCCCATCGCCCGGGTGAGTGCCGCGATGTCGGCGACATGCGCCCAGGTCCGTTCCCAGACGTCCGGGCCGTGGTGCAATCCGGTGAAAACGGTGCCCGCGGAGACGGTGAGTCCGCGGCGGCCGGTCTCCTCGGCGAGGCGGGCCGGGTCGGTCGGGAGGTAGCCGTACGGGCCCAGCTCGATCCACTCGTAACCCGCCTCGGACACCTCGTCGAGGAAGCGCTGCCACGGCACTTGGCGGGGATCGTCGGGGAACCAGACCCCCCAGGAGTCGGGTGCCGAGCCGATACGGATGCGGGCCGGAGCGGAAGCGGAGGAGGTCATGCGGCCAAGAATTCGGCGCCGGAAGACGAGTGTCAAGAGAACGTCCTTATGTCCGGACAAAATGTTGACAGGGTTCCGGGGAGAGGGCTAGACCTGGGGGCAGCCGCTCCGGTCGCCGGTCGAAGGGATGCGTATGCCCGAGATGTACGACGTGATCACCATGGGGCGGATCGGGGTGGACCTCTACCCCCTGCAGACCGGACGGCCGCTGGCCCAGGTCGACACGTTCGGGAAGTTCCTCGGCGGCTCACCGGCCAATGTGGCGGTTGCGGCCGCCCGGCTCGGCCGGCGGACGGCGGTGGTGACACGCACCGGCCGGGACGCGTTCGGGGACTATCTCCACCAGCAGTTGCGGGAGTTCGGGGTGGACGACCGATGGGTGACGTCTGTCGACGCGTATCCGACGCCGGTGACCTTCTGCGAGATCTTTCCGCCGGACGACTTCCCGCTCTACTTCTACCGCCTGCCCAAGGCGCCCGACCTGGAGATCCACGAGGCGGAACTCGACCTGGACGCGATCCGGGCGGCCCGGGTCTTCTGGATGACCGGCACCGGACTGTGCGCAGAACCCAGCCGCACGGCCACGCTGGCCGCGTTGCGGGCCAGGAGCGAGGCGCGGGCGGAGTCCGGCGACGAGCGAGGCCTTGCGCCAGGTTGCTGCACGGTCTTCGACCTGGACTGGCGCCCGATGTTCTGGACCGACGTGCCCGATCACCCCGGCGCGGACCACCTCTCCGACCCCACGGCCACCGCGCGCTACCGCGAGGCCCTCGCCCACGCCACCGTCGCCGTCGGCAATCTCGACGAATGCCGGATCGCCACCGGGGAACGCGAGCCGTATGCGGCCGCCCGCGCCCTGCTCGCCGCCGGGGTCGAGCTCGCCGTCGTCAAGCAGGGCCCCAAGGGTGTCCTCGCCGTCCACCGGGACGGCACCGTCGCCGACGTCCCGCCTCTGCCCGTGGACGTCGTCAACGGTCTCGGCGCCGGAGACGCCTTCGGCGGGGCGCTCTGCCACGGGCTGCTCGCCGGCTGGGAGACCGAGCGCATCATGCGGTACGCCAACGCGGCCGGCGCCATCGTCGCCTCACGGCTCGCCTGTTCGCCCGCGATGCCCTTCCCCCGCGAGGTGGAAGAGGCACTCGTCCGCGGCGCCGTCACCACCGGCGAAACCGAACCCGGAACCGGGACCGGGGCGGTGTCATGACACCCGCGGCCTCCTCCGTGGCCGACCTCGTACGGCTGCGCGTGCGCCACCCCGAAGCCGTCGCCGAGGCCGCCGCCCGCCGCCGCAGACGGCCCCTCGTCGGTGACAGCGGGCGCCTGATGATCATCGCGGCGGACCATCCGGCCCGCGGCTCCTTCGCCGTCGGCGGGCACGAACTGGCCATGGCCAATCGGTTCGAGCTCCTGGAGCGGCTCTGCCTCGCCCTCTCCCGCCCCGGCGTCGACGGTGTCCTCGGCACCGCCGACATCCTCGACGACCTGCTGCTCCTCGGCGCGTTGGAGGACAAGGTCGTCATCGGCTCGATGAACCGCGGCGGACTCGCGGGCGCCTCCTTCGAACTCGACGACCGCTTCACCGGTCACCGCCCCGACGACCTCGCCCGGCTCGGCTTCGACGCGGGCAAGCTGCTGCTCCGCATCGACTACGACGACCCCGGCTCCCTCGACACCATGCACGCCACCGCCCGCACCATCGACGCCATGGCCGCGCACCGGCTGCCGGTCTTCGTCGAGCCGTTCCTCTGCCGCCGGGTCGACGGCAAGGTCCGCAACGACCTCGGCGCGGCCGCGGTGACCACGTCGATCGCCATCGCCTCGGGGCTCGCGGGCACCTCCGCGTACACCTGGCTCAAGGTCCCCGTCACCGAGAACCCCGACCACATGGCGCGCGTGATGGAGACATCGACGCTGCCTGCCGTGCTGCTGGGCGGCGAGGTGGGCGCCGACCAGGAGGGTGCGTACGAGAAGTGGCGTGGCGCGCTGCGACTTCCCACCGTTCAGGGGCTGGTGGTGGGGAGGTCGCTGCTCTATCCGGTCGACGGGGATGTGGCCGGTGCAGTCGACACGGCCGTGGCACTGCTGTAGCGAGTGGACAGGAGGGGAAGGGAGAAGGCATGACGACGGACCATGAGGAACGCGTACGGGAACGGCCGGGGCGCCGGTGGCATCTGCCCGCGGGCAGCACGGCGCAGGGACCGTACGCCCTGGACATCGATCCGAAGCGGGCCGGCTGGGACCGGTCGAGCCTGCGTGTGGTGGACCTGAGGCCCGGTGGCGTTCACACACTTGTCACCGGGGAGAGTGAGTGGATCGTCCTGCCGTTGACCGGTGGCTGTACGGTGCACACCTCAGGTGACATCTTTGAACTGCTGGGCCGGGAAAGCGTGTTCAGCGGGGTGTCCGACTTCGCCTACGTACCACGCGACGCCCATGCGCAGATCGCCTCCGGCGCAGGAGGCCGCTTCGCCCTGGCAGGAGCGAAGTGCGAGCGACGACTCCCCGCTCGCTACGGCCCTGCGCCGGAGGTACCCGTGGAACTGCGCGGCTCCGGAACCTGCTCGCGCCAGGTCAACAACTTCGCCGCCGCCGACACGTTCGAGTGCGACCGGCTGATCGCCGTCGAGGTCCTCACCCCGGGCGGCAACTGGTCCTCGTATCCGCCGCACAAACATGACGAGCACCGCCCCGGATCCGAGTCGGTCCTCGAAGAGATCTACTACTTCGAGATCCAGGATCGGGGCGGCACTGCCGGGTTCGGCTATCACCGTGTCTCCCCGTCCCGGCCCGGCGGCACGGATGTCCTCGCCGAGGTCCGCAGCGGCGACGCGGTCCTGATCCCCGACGGATGGCACGGCCCGTCCATCGCCGCCCCCGGCCACACCATGTACTACCTCAATGTGATGGCCGGCCCGGGGGAGCAGCGGGAGTGGCTGATCAGCGACCACCCCGATCACGGCTGGATCCGCGACACCTGGCCGGCGCAGCCGGTCGACCCCCGGCTCCCGCTCCACGGACTCCCCGGCCCCGGCGGAATCTCCGGTCAGGAGGCAACCCGATGAGCACCCGCAAGCTCACCACCGCCCAGGCCCTGGTCTCCTTCCTCGCCCGCCAGTACACCGAGCGCGACGGCCGGCGGCAGCGTCTGATCAGCGCCACCTGGGGCATCTTCGGCCACGGCAACGTCGCCGGAATCGGCCAGGCACTGCTGGAGACCGGGCCCTCCATGCCCTACCTCCAGGGCCGCAACGAGCAGTCCATGGTGCACGCCGCCGTCGGGTACGCCCGCCAGTCCGGCCGGCTCTCCGCACACGCCGTCACCACGTCCATCGGCCCCGGCGCCACCAACCTCGTCACCGGTGCCGCCCTCGCCACGATCAATCACCTTCCCGTCCTGCTCCTCCCCGGCGACACCTTCGCGACCCGCCCCGCCGACCCCGTCCTGCAGCAGCTCGAAGTCCCGTCCGCCGGCGATGTCTCCGTCAACGACTGTCTGCGCCCCGTCTCCCGCTACTTCGACCGGATCACCCGCCCCGAGGCGCTCGTCCCGGCCGCGCTCCAGGCGATGCGGATCCTCGCCGACCCGGCGGAAACCGGCGCCGTCACGCTCGCACTGCCGCAGGACGTACAGGCGGAGGCGTACGACTGGCCGGAGGAGTTCTTCGCCGAGCGCATCTGGTACGTACGCCGGCCTGCGCCCGACGCCCATGAGCTGGAGCGGGCGGTACGGGCCGTGCGCACCGCCCGCCGGCCGCTGATCGTCGCAGGCGGCGGCGTCCACCACAGCGCCGCCGAGGAGACCCTCGCCGCGCTCGCCGCCGCCACCCGGATCCCGGTCGCCTCCACTCAGGCGGGCAAGGGCTCGCTGCGCCACGACCATCCCGCCGATGTCGGCGGCATCGGCTCGACCGGCACCGCGGCCGCCGACGAGCTGGCCCGCACCGCCGACCTGGTCATCGGCATCGGCACCCGCTACTCCGACTTCACCACCGCCTCCGCCACGCTCTTCTCCCACCCGGCGGTCCGCTTCCTCAACCTCAACATCACCGGCTTCGACGCCCACAAGCTCGCCGCGCTCCCGCTCGTCGCCGACGCCCGCACCGCCCTCGAAGCACTGACCGGGGCCCTGAACGGGCGCAACTACCGCGTCGACCCGGCGTACGAGACCGAGTACACCGAGGCGAAGGAGCGTTGGGAGCAGCGCGTCGACGCCGCGTTCGCCGCCGACGACCCCCACGCCCGGCCCACCCAGGCCCAGGTCCTCGGCCTCCTCGACACCCTGGTCACCGACGACGACATCCTGATCAACGCCGCGGGTTCGCTCCCCGGCGACCTGCACAAGCTGTGGCGGACCCGCTCCCGAGGCCAGTACCACGTGGAGTACGGCTACTCCTGCATGGGATACGAGATCCCGGCCGCGATCGGCGTACAGCTGGCCGCCCCCGGCCGTCCCGTCTGGGCGCTCGTCGGCGACGGCACCTACCTGATGAACCCCACCGAGATCGTCACCGCAGTGCAGGAGAACCTCCCGATCAAGGTCGTCGTCCTGCAGAACCACGGCTACGCCTCCATCGGCGGGCTCTCCGAGACGGTCGGCGGCGAGCGCTTCGGCACGGCCTACCGGCACCGGAGCGCCGACGGGAGTTTCACCGGCCCCCCGCTGCCCGTCGATCTCGCCGCCAACGCGGCCTCCCTCGGAATGCGGGTACTGCGCGCGAAGACCGTCCATGACCTGCGCGAAGCCCTCGCCGAGGCGCGGAGTGCGGACCGCCCCACTTGTGTCTACGTCGAGACCGAAACGGCAGACACAGTGTCGGGCCCCCCTCCGGCACAGGCGTGGTGGGATGTTCCTGTAGCCGAAACGGCCACCCGCCCGTCGGCGGTAAAAGCCCGGGAAGACTACGACCGGCAAGTCGCAGCCCGACGCCGCCACCTCTGAAGGCCTGAAGGAGTTTCGTAATGAAGACCGTCAACCACTGGATCGGTGGCAAGACCGTCGAGGGCACGTCGGGCAACTACGGCCCCGTCACCGACCCGGCCACCGGTGCCGTCACCACCCAGGTCGCGCTCGCCTCCCTCGAAGAGGTCGACGCCGCGGTCGCCGCAGCGAAGGACGCGTACGCCACGTGGGGCACGTCCTCGCTGGCCGCCCGCACCGCCGTCCTCTTCCGCTACCGTGCGCTGCTCGACGCCCACCGCGACGACATCGCCGAGCTGATCACCGCCGAGCACGGCAAGGTGCACTCCGACGCGCTCGGCGAGGTCGCCCGCGGTCTGGAGATTGTCGAGCTGGCCTGCGGCATCACGACCCAGCTCAAGGGCGAGCTGTCCACCCAGGTCTCCAGCCGGGTCGACGTCTCGTCGATCCGTCAGTCGCTCGGTGTCGTAGCGGGCATCACGCCGTTCAACTTCCCGGCCATGGTGCCGATGTGGATGTTCCCGCTGGCCATCGCGTGCGGCAACACGTTCGTCCTCAAGCCCAGCGAGAAGGACCCGTCGGCCGCCAACCTGCTGGCCGAGCTGGCCGCCGAGGCCGGTCTGCCGGACGGCGTGCTGAACGTCCTGCACGGCGACAAGGTCGCGGTCGACGGGCTGCTGAACCACCCGGACGTCGCCGCGGTCTCCTTCGTCGGCTCGACCCCGATTGCCCGCTACATCCACACCACCGCCTCCGCCAACGGCAAGCGCGTCCAGGCGCTCGGCGGTGCGAAGAACCACATGCTGGTCCTGCCGGACGCGGACCTCGACGCCGCCGCCGACGCCGCGGTCTCCGCCGCGTACGGCTCCGCCGGTGAGCGCTGCATGGCGATCTCCGCGGTCGTCGCGGTGGGTGCCATCGGTGACGAGCTCGTCGCCAAGATCAAGGAGCGGGCCGAGAAGATCAAGATCGGCCCCGGCAACGACCCGACGTCCGAGATGGGTCCGCTGATCACCGCGGCCCACCGCGACAAGGTCGCCTCCTACGTCACCGGCGCCGCGGCCCAGGGCGCCGAGGTCGTCCTCGACGGCACCGGCCACACCGTCGACGGCTTCGAGGACGGCCACTGGATCGGCCTCTCCCTCCTCGACCACGTGTCCACCGACTCGGACGCGTACAAGGACGAGATCTTCGGCCCGGTGCTCTGTGTCCTGCGCACCGAGACGTACGAGGAGGGCGTCGCCCTCATGAACGCCTCGCCGTTCGGCAACGGCACCGCGATCTTCACCCGCGACGGCGGCGCCGCCCGCCGCTTCCAGCTGGAGATCGAGGCCGGCATGGTCGGCGTCAACGTGCCGATCCCGGTGCCGGTGGGCTACCACTCCTTCGGTGGCTGGAAGGACTCCCTCTTCGGCGACCACCACATCTACGGCAACGACGGCGTGCACTTCTACACCCGTGGCAAGGTCGTCACCACCCGCTGGCCGGACCCGGCGGACGCCCCGGCGGGCGTGGACCTGGGCTTCCCGCGTAACCACTGATCGCCACTGGTTCCGCTGCTCTTCCGCCCGACGGCCCGTACGGAAGCTGTATCCGTACGGGCCGTCGGCATGCACCGACGGCCGTGTCCGGCGGCCACGGCCGTCCGGTGTGCTCTCACAGGCGCCGCAGGCCCACGTACTGGAGCGCACCCATGGCCGCCACCGTCAGGCCCTGGAACACGATCCACCCGTTGCCGGCGCCCGTCGCCGTCAACGCGTCCGCGAGCACGGTCACGACACTTGCCACGGCCCAGGCCACGTTCAGGCCGATGACGACGGCGACCGCGCCGCGGCTGATGCGCTCCTGACGGGAGACGGCCAGCACCCACAGGGCGTACACGGTGAGGAACGCGCCCACCGCGTACTGAACGGACGCAGGCACGCCGAGGAACGAGTCCAGGACGGTGGCCAGCGCGAGGTATCCGATGCCGTTCGCACCGGTGAGGACGACGTCCGCCGAGAGGGCGAACCTGAGCAGGCTGTCGGAGCGGGTGGCGCCTGCCGCCGGGACCGTACCCGCGTTCTGGGACGACATCATGAGGTCTTCCTTTCCTTGTTGTGTTGCTGATCCGCAGGTGTGTGCCGGGTAGGGCTGGAGGTGCCCCGGCATCGGGGAACACCGGGGTGGGCGAACCGGGCAGGACCCGGGTCCCGGTGTTCACCCGCAGGAACGATTCGAGCGCGATGCCGCTCGGCGGACCGGAGGGGAGATCGGAGGTGAGGGGGCCGGGGCGTTCACCCGCGCGTCCGCGGCGCGAAGGCCCCTACGGGGACGGTAACGACCGGCACACGGCCGCCTCAATTACCTCCCAGGTAATCGTCGCCCGGCGGAGTCCGGGGCCGACCACCGGTTCGGGGACCGGTGGTTGCCGGCTGACCCGACCGGTGAAGCGGTCCGACCGAGCCGGTACGCCGAAGGCATGCGGAATCCGGACGGGGATGGGCTGACCGCCAAGCAGCGCAAGCGTCGGGAAGAGGTACGAATGCGGGCCGTTGACCTCCTCGAGACCGGCCCCGAGACGCTGAAGTCAGGTAGACATCAAGCTCAGAACGGTCGCTGGGCGTTGTCCATGAGTCGGCTCTCCCAAGCCCAGGCCGCGATCTCGACCCGATTGCGGACCTGAAGCTTGTTCTGGATCGTCGCCAGGTGGCTCTTGACCGTGCTCAGCGAGATGAACAGCTCGGCGGCGATCTCCTGGTTGGTGCGACCTCGCGCGATGGCTCGGACCACTTCCATTTCGCGCTCCGAGAGCGGCTGCGTCGGCCTCGGGTTCGCCCTCCGGGCCGGCGCGAGGTTGCGCAGCAGCCGCAGCGTGATCGACGGAGAGATGAGGGCGTCGCCGGCGCTCGCCGCGCGGACCGCCTCGACCAGCAAGGTCGGCCCGGCGTCCTTGAGGACGAAGCCGACCGCCCCGGCGTGCAGCGCGCCGTAGACGTACTCGTCAAGGTCGAAGGTGGTGACGATGACCACCCTCAGAGGGTCCGGCACGCCCGGCCCGGCCAGGGCGCGGGTGACCTCGATGCCATCCAGCATCGGCATAGGGATGTCGATCAGGCAGACATCAGGGCGCAGCCGCCGGGCGAGGTCGACCGCCCCGGCGCCGTCGGCGGCCTCGCCGACCACGGTGATGTCCTCCTGGTCCTCCAGAATGAGCCTCAGACCGCTGCGGATCATCGCCTGGTCGTCGGCCAGCATGACCTTGATCGTCACCGGCCCTCCTTCAGGAGAATCGGCACCTTGGCGAGCACCGACCAGCCGACTCCAGGCTCGGGCCCCACAGCCAGGGTGCCGCCGAGCGCCTCGACCCGCTCGCGCATGCCGATCAGGCCGAACCCGCCCTTCGGCAGGTGCCGGGTATGACCGGTGGGCGCGTCGTCGGTGATCCTGACGGTGACGCCGGCCGGGTCCTGGGCGATGTCGACGGTGGCCGAGCGGGCGTGCGAGGCATGCCGGGCGATGTTCGTCAGGGACTCCTGGACGATCCGGTGCACGGTGGTGGTGACCTCGGGCGGCCAGGGTGCCTGGTCCTCGGGCAGCCGGAGTTCCACGTCCGGTCCGTGCCCTTCGAACCGCCGTACGATCTCGGCCAGTTGCTCTGGGTCCGGCGTGGTGGGAGAAGTGGTCGCCGCGTCGTCGGTGTCGCGCAGCAGGCCGACCACGCGGCGCATGGCGGCCAGCGCCTCGCTGCCGGCCTCCTCGATGCCTGCCACGGCTTGGTCCAGCATCTCGGGCTGCCGCTTACCCACGATCCGCGCGGCCTGGGCCTGCACCACGATGCCCGTGATGTGGTGGGCGACCACGTCATGCAGTTCCCGGGCCAGGGCCAGGCGCTCGTCGTGCCGGACAGCCTCGGTGGCCATCCGGCGGCGGTAGTCCGGGAAACGCAGGCCGAGACCGGTCCCGAGGGCGAGGATCCAGACGTCCGTACCGACCCGGACCGGAGTGCTGGGGGCGTCCGTGGTCAGCCAGCCGACGGTCATCAGCGCGAACCCGGCGGCCGCGATTCCGCAGGCCTGCCGGCGAGGCAGCGCCCGGACCGCGGAGCCGCCGAGGACCAGCAGCGCCAGTGATCCGGCCGCACTACGAATCGCCGGTCCGCACCTCGGTGCCGCTCACCGCACAGCTGATCAGCGGCCTGACGAAGATCGGCACCTACGGCGACATCGGCGGGCTGCGGGTGCCCGGTGGGCCCTGGGTGGTGGAGACCACTGCCATGCTCGACTCCAAGGGCAAGGAGGTCGGCCACACGGACTGGTTCCAGGACTGCACCAACAACAAGTCGCTGACCCAGATGCCGAGTTGCCTGGCGAAGGGCAACCTCCACGTAGACGTCTCCGAGCAGCCGGCCAGCCGCTACTGGACGTTCCAGTGGCTGGAGACCTCGATCTTCGCGACCCTCGCCGGGCTACTGGCTGTCCTGAGCCTCTGGCGGATTCGCAGCCGGCTCGACTGACGCCGGCGCGGCAGCGGAATCCTCCGCCGCCTGGCCTCAGCAGCCAGTCGGTTCCCGGCCGGCCGCCAGGGCCGCCGCGGGTGAACGCACGTGCCCGTAACTCGCTCGCCGGACCCGTCCGGTGGGTGTTGTGATGGGCGCATGACCGCCCCGACCAGGCCGCAGCACGAGATCCGCGCCCAGTACACGGACACGACCGTCACCGTCTACCAGGCGTACACCCCGTCCATCGGCCTTCCCGCCGCACGTGACGGCCGCTTCCCTGCGGCCTGGAAGCGCGACCGCATGACATGGATCAAGCCGAGCTTCCTGTGGATGATGTACCGCTGCGGCTGGGGCACGAAAGAGGGCCAGGAGACCGTCCTGGCCGTCGAGATCACCCGTGAGGGCTTCGACTGGGCCCTGGCCAACTCCGAACTCTCCAATTACGTAAGGGGAGTACACCCCGACCGCACCACCTGGCGGAGCAGCCTGCGCCGTTCCCCGGCGCGCGTCCAGTGGGACCCCGAGCGCGATCTCCGCCTGGACCGGCTTCCGAACCGCTCCCTCCAGCTCGGGCTCGCGGGCGAGGCGGCGCGGCGGTACGCGGACGAGTGGACGGTCTCGATCCGTGACGTCACCCCGCTCGCCCGGGAGATCCATGGCCAGGTGCGGGCGGGCCGGCTCGACGAGGCGAGGGCACTGCTGCCGGCCGAGTTGCCGTACCGGACGGACGCGACGCCGCCCAGGGACTGACCCGAGCTGCGCTACCTGGCATTCTGCACGTGTCCACCGGGCCCCGAAGGCGGAGACCGGTCAGGGAAGAGGGACGAGGGGAGACAGCCGTGGAACCCACGCCTGCCCGGGGGCGGCACGACACACTCCCCGAAGGGCTCACCGAGGCGATACGCGACACCGCCGAGGAGATAGCGGCGCTGCTGCGCGGCCGCACGGACACGAGCGTGCCCGTCCCCGGATCCGAGTGGACGCTCGGTGAGGCGGCAGCCCATCTGGCGCAGGCCAACGAGCTGATGGCGGAGGTCGCCGCGGGCCACGAGCGCAGCTACGGGGACGGTACGCCGCAGAGCCTGGCGGCGGCCAACGAGCGTGCCCTCGCCGGGTTCGAGGAGCGTGGGGCGGATCCGCTGGCCGCCATGATCGTGGCGCAGGCGGCCGCCTTTCTCCGGGCCGCGGAACACCGAGCACCGGACGAGCCGGTGGAGACGCCGCTGGGCTCGATGGGTCTCGCAGAGCTCGGCTCGTACCTGCTCACCCACATGCTCGGCCACGGCTACGATCTCGCCCGCGCGCTCGGCCGTCCGCACATGCTCGACCGCACCCGGGTCGAGCTGTCGATGCCCTTCATGCTCACGGTCATGCCGAAGGTCGTCTCCGCCGCATCCGCCGGGCTGACCGCCCGCTTCGACATCCGTCTGCGCGGCGGCTCGCGGTTCGGGGTGATCGTCACCGACGGTGCGGTGACCGTCGAGCGCGGGCCGGTGAGCCGCCCGGACTGCACGATCCTCATCGAGCCGGTCACCTTCCTGCTGATCGCGCTCGGCCGCTGCGATCCCTGGGGCGCCATCGCCCGCGGCCGGGTGCTCACCTGGGGCCGCAAGCCCTGGCTCGCGCCCCGGTTCCCGACCTTGTTCACGGCTCCCTGAAGCCGGGCCGCGACGGGAGCTGTTCCGCGCGCGGCCCATCGGCAGCCTTGCCCGGCGATGCGCGCACCCCAGCCCCGCTCCTTCACCCACCCCAACTGCCCTTCGGTCTAGGGTCGACACATGCAGACCCCTGACTCCCGATGGCGCCGGTGGACCCGTGAGCGCGGCCGATGGGCGGCGGCCCTGGCCGCGCTCGTCGTGCTCGCGGGTGCCGGTACCTGGACCGCGGTGGCCGACGACCGTGCGCCCGCCGTGCAACGCGAGGACCGGACGATGCGGATCGACGGGGTGTCCCTGGACACCTCGTACTTCACGTCCGGCGGTTCGGAGCGACGGCCTGCCGTGCTGATCGGGCACGGCTTCGGCGGTTCCAAGGACGATGTGCGGGCACAGGCGGAGGAGCTGGCCGGTGCCGGGTACGCCGTCATGACCTGGTCGGCCCGCGGATTCGGGAAGTCCGGCGGGGAGATCTCGCTCAACGCGCCCGACCGCGAGGTCAAGGACGTGTCCGGGCTGATCGACTGGCTGGCCCGGCGGCCCGAGGTGCAGCTGGACGCGAAGGGCGACCCGCGGGTCGGCGTCACGGGCGCCTCGTACGGTGGCGCGGTGTCGCTTCTCGCCGCCGGGTACGACCGGCGCGTCGACGCCATCGCGCCGGTGATCACGTACTGGAACCTCGCCGACGCACTCTTCCCCGGAGGGGTCTTCAAGAGGCTCTGGGCCGGGATCTTCGTCACCTCGGGCGGCGGTTGCGAGAAGTTCGAGAAGCAGCTCTGTGCCATGTACGAACGGGTCGCCGTCTCCGGGAAGCCGGACGCCGCCGCGCGTGCGCTGCTCAGCGAGCGGTCGCCGAGCGCCGTCGGCGATCGCATCAAGGTGCCCGCGCTCATCGTGCAGGGGCAGACCGACTCCCTCTTCCCGCTCGGCCAGGCCGATGCCATGGCGCGGACCATCAGCGGGAACGGCGCACCCGTCGCCGTCGACTGGATCGCGGGCGGTCACGACGGCGGCGACATGGAGAGCGGGCGGGTCGAGAACCGGATCGGGGCCTGGTTCGACCGCTATCTGAAGGAGGACAAGGGAGCCGACACCGGACCCGCCTTCCGTGTCACCCGTACGGGAGGCATCGACTCCACGGACGGGGAGGCGCTTCAGCGCGGGGCGAGCAGCGACACGTATCCCGGGCTGTCCAGCGGCGACCGGGAGATCGCGCTGACCGCGACGAGCGACGGGCCGGGCATCGTGGGCACAGGCACAGGCACAGGCACAGGCACAGGCGCAGGCGCAGGCGCAGGCGCAGTTACGCCGGCGAGTGGCGGACGGAGCGGCGGATCCGCGGACCGCCGGACGCAGACCTTCCGCAACCCCGCCGGTGCCAACCCGCCCGCCATCTCCGCCGTCCCGGGCGTCGGCGGCGGCATCGCCCAGCTCTCGTCCCTCGGCGTCGGTCTGTCGATCGACTTCCCCGGCCAGCACGCCCGCTTCGACTCCGCACCGCTCGATACCTCGATGCGCATCACCGGATCACCCACCGTCCGCGTGAAGGTGACGGCCGGGCAGGGCGACGCGGTCCTGTTCGGCAAGGTGTACGACGTCTCGCCGGACGGGAAGCAGCAGGTGCTGCCCGCCCAGCTCGTCGCCCCCTACCGGATCACACCGGAGCAGCAGAACAAGACGGTCGAGCTGACCCTGCCCGCCGTCGACCACGCAGTCGACGCCGGACACCGGCTCCGGCTCGTCCTCTCCGCCACGGACCTCGGCTACGCCTCACCGGCCGAGCCGACCACCTACAGCGTCTCCCTCGACGGCCCGCTGACCGTCCCCACCGCCCCCGCGGTGAAGACGGCATCGGCCGCCCTGCCGTGGTGGACCTGGGGGCTCCCGGCGGCGGCCGCCGTCATCGCTCTCGTACTCCTGCTCACCGCACGGCGGCGCACCGCGACCCCCGCCCCCGACCCGGTGCTCGCCGAGGTCCCCCTCCAGATCACCGGACTGTCGAAGAAGTACGCCAAGTCCGCCGACCGGTACGCCGTGCAGGACCTCTCCTTCCGCGTGGAGAAGGGCCAGGTCCTCGGACTCCTCGGGCCCAACGGCGCGGGCAAGACCACCACGCTCCGCATGCTGATGGGGCTCATCACGCCCGACGACGGCGAGATCCGCGTCTTCGGGAATGCCATCCGGCCGGGCGCGCCCGTGCTGTCCCGGGTCGGCTCGTTCGTCGAGGGCGCCGGATTCCTGCCGCACTTGTCCGGGCGCGCCAATCTGGAGCTGTACTGGCAGGCCACCGGACGCCCCGCCGGGGACTCGCACATCGAGGAGGCCCTGGAGATCGCCGGGCTCGGTGACGCGCTGGCCCGCGCCGTGCGTACGTACTCCCAGGGCATGCGACAGCGGCTCGCGATCGCCCAGGCCATGCTCGGCATGCCGGATCTCCTCATCCTCGACGAGCCGACCAACGGGCTCGACCCGCCCCAGATCCGCGAGATGCGGGACGTGATGATCCGTTACGCGGCCGGGGGCCGGACCGTCATCGTCTCCAGCCATCTTCTCTCCGAGGTCGAGCAGTCCTGCACCCACCTGGTGGTGATGGACCGGGGCCGGCTCGTCCAGGCCGGACCGGTCGCCGAGATCACCGGCTCGGGCGACATGCTGCTCGTCGCCACCGCCGAGGAGATCGCCGAACCGCTGGTGGAGAAGATCGCCGCACTCCCCGGGATCGGCTCGGCCGTCCGTACGGACGACGGGCTGGGCCTGCTCGTCCGGCTCGACGGCGCGAACTCCTCCCGACTGATCGCCGAACTGGTACGGCTGGACGTGCCGTTGACGGGGGTCGGGCCGCACCGTCGCCTGGAGGACGCGTTCCTCACTCTGATCTCCGGAGGCTCCGCATGAGTGCCGCAGTCGATGTCACCCACGCCGCCGAGGCGCCCGGATACCTGGCCCGGCGCACCCTGCCGCTGCGTGTCGAGGCGGTTCGGCAGCTGCGCAGGCGGCGCACCTTGCTGATGGGCGGGGTGCTGGCGGCGCTGCCGTTCATCCTGATCACCGCCTTCGCGATCGGCGGCACCCCGAGCTCCCGGGGCGGCGGCGACCGGATCACCCTGATGAACACCGCGACCGCGTCCGCCGCGAACTTCGCCGCGACCTGCCTGTTCGTCTCGGCCGGGTTCCTGCTCGTGGTGCCGGTGGCACTGTTCTGCGGGGACACCGTCGCCTCGGAGGCCAGCTGGTCCTCGCTGCGCTACCTGCTCGCCGCGCCGGTGCCCCGGGCCAGGCTGCTGTGGAGCAAACTCGTCGTGGCACTCGGCTTCAGCCTGGCCGCGATGGTGCTGCTGCCGCTTGTCGCACTGGCCGCCGGAGTGGCGGCATACGGCTGGGGGCCGCTCGAACTCCCCACCGGTGGTGCGCTCGCGGCCGGCGATACGGTGCCGCGGCTCGCCCTCGTCGTCGCCTTCATCTTCGTCTCCCAACTGGTCACTGCCGGGATGGCGTTCTGGCTGTCGACGAAGACCGACGCCCCGCTGGGCGCGGTCGGCGGCGCGGTCGGGCTGACCATCGTCGGCAATGTGCTGGACGCCGTCACCGCGCTCGGCTCCTGGCGCGACTTCCTTCCTGCGCACTGGCAGTTCGCCTGGGCGGACGCGCTCCAGCCGGATCTGGAGTGGGGTGGCATGGTGAAGGGGGCGGCGGTCTCGGTGGCGTACGCCCTGATCCTTTTCGCTTGCGCGTTCCGCGGGTTCAGTCGTAAGGACATCGTGTCCTGACGTTGATGTTCCGCGGCGTATCGCGCCGTTTGCGCCCGCCGTTGCCGCATCGAGACTGTTCCGCAACGTCTTCGTCTGCTCCCCTGCGCCGTCCCGAACGTCACATTCACAAGTGCTGACGCGATGGTTGGGGGTACGGGATGGAAGACCGGACGCATGGCCGGACATATCGAAGGACGCTCGGACTGGCGCTGGCGGGCGGGATGCTGGGCGCGGCGCTGCTCACCGGGTGCGGGGCGGGGGGAGGCGGGTACAACTCGTCCGCCAAACGTGCCGACGGTCCGCAGGGGACGAGCGGGGGCGGCCAGGTCGTCCCCGCGCCCGGCGCCGAGAAAGACGGTGCGCAGAAGGCCGAGGACAGGCCGGAGAAGCCCGTGGCGCCGGACTATCTCTCCACGTTCGCGCTGGACGTGGACACCGCCAGTTACGGGTATGCGCGCCGCAAGCTCGGCGACGGCGAGCTGCCGGGGGCGGAGACCGTACGGCCCGAGGAGTTCGTCAACAGCTTCCGCCAGGGCTACCGACGGCCGACCGGCAACGGATTCTCGGTGACGGTCGACGGGGCACGCACGGGCGAAGGCTCCGGGGCCGGTGGCTGGTCGCTCGTACGGGTCGGTCTGGCCACCCGCGTCGCGGACGAAGACGCTGAACGCCCGCCCGCCGCGCTGACCTTCGTCGTCGACATCTCCGGCTCGATGGCCGGTACCGGCCGCCTCGACCTGGTGAAGAAGTCCCTCTCGATCCTCACCGACGAACTCCGCGACGACGACTCCGTCTCCCTGGTCACCTTCAGCGACAAGGCGAAGACGCTGGTGCCGATGACCCGGCTGCGGGACCACCGCGGAAAGATCCGCGACGCCGTCGACTCCATGGAACCCACCGACTCCACCAATGTGGAAGCGGGTGTCCGGCGCGGTTACGAAGAGGCGGTCGCCGGTCACCGCGCGGGCGCGAACAACCGGGTCGTCCTGCTCTCCGACGCCCTCGCCAACACCGGCGAGACCGATGCCGACGCCATCCTCGAACGGATCGACGACGCCCGCCGCGAGTACGGCATCACCCTCTTCGGCGTCGGTGTCGGCAGCGACTACGGGGACGCGCTGATGGAACGCCTCACCGACAGGGGCGACGGCCACACCACCTACATCGGCGACGAGACCCAGGCCCGCAAGGTCTTCGTCGACCAGCTTCCCGCCCACATCGAACTGCGGGCCCGCGACGCCAAGGCGCAGGTCGCCTTCGACCCGAAGAACGTCAAGCAGTTCAAGCTCATCGGGTACGAGAACCGCAAGGTGGCCGACGACGACTTCCGCGACGACAGCGTGGACGGTGGCGAGGTCGGCCCCGGGCACACGGTGACCGCGCTCTATGCCGTACGGCTCCGGGACGGCGCCGCCGGACATGTGGCGACCGCGACGGTGCGCTGGCTGGACCCGAAGACACGGGCGCCGCACGAGCGGTCGGGCACGGTCGAGACCGGCGCGATCGACGGCAGCCTGTGGGGCGACGGCGGCGACAAGCGGCTCCAGGTGGCCGCGGTGGCCGCGTACTTCGCGGAGGACCTGCGCGGCGGCGCACTGCCGGATCAGCCGAAGCTCGGCGAACTCTCCAACCGGGCGGCGGCGTTGGCGGCCGGCACGGAGGACAGCTCGGTACGGAAGCTGGCGACGGCGATCGATCAGGCCGACCGGCTCCGGGGCGACGACAGGGGACCCGGCGGCGGAGGCGAGAAGGAGGGCGAGATGGGCTGACCCGGCCGGGGCACCGGATTCTGACCGGTCGCAGAACAGCTTGGTGCCGACCGTCGACGGGTCGGCTCGGTTTGCCTGACGGCCGGCTGTCGGCGCCGGTGGCCCTGCGTGAGGTATGCGCAGGGCGACGGGCTGAACGACGCTGTGAAGTGCCCCTGTTAGCCTGATCGACATGATCAGGGGGGCCAGGCAGCGGGTACCCGGCGGGCCGGATTCCGGTCCGTAGCGAGCTCTGATCACCGCCAGTTTCGTCAGCAGGGTGGGCAATGGTCTCTTCAACACCGCTGCCATCCTCTACTTCACGTTCGTGGTGCACCTGCCCGCCACACAGGTAGGAGCGGGTCTCACGATCGCCGGCCTCAGCGGCTTGGCGGCCGGCATACCGGCGGGGAATCCGGCCGACCGGTACGGGCCACGCGCGATCTGGCTGGTGACCCTCGCCCTACAGGCCGTCACCATGGCGGCCTTCGTCTTCATCAACAGCTGGCTCGCGTTCACGCTCGTCGCCACACTGGGCCGGCTGGCTGCCACGGCGAGCGGCGCCGCGGGCGGTGCACTCATCGCCAGGGTCGGCGGTGAACGTCCCGCCGCCTTCCGGGCCAGACTCCGGACCTTCGTCAATCTCGGCGTCGTCGTGGGCACCCTGGGTGCGGCCGTCGCCATCCAGATCAACACTCGCGCTGCCTACACCGGGCTGATCCTCGCGAACGCCGCCAGCTTCGCCTGCGCCGGACTGATCGCGTTCCTGGGCGTCCCGAACTACCGTCCTCTGCCCCGGCCCAAGCAGCACCGTCAGTGGTCCGTGCCGGCCGACCGGCCGTATGTGTCCTTCGTCGCGCTCTACAGTGCCATGGGGCTGCAGTACCAGACGCTCGCGGCGTTGTCGGGCTCGCCCCGATACGACCGGTATCGGGGCGACCCTCCGCCTTGCGATCGCACGCACCAGACGCCGCCCGGCCCGCCCTGCGGGCGGACGACGCTACTTTCGAAACACGCCCTAGTTGCGATGAGCCGCGACGGATCGGATTCGGTCAAGGAAGTCTCAGAGTTGGCTCAGGTTTGAGCAACGGAATCGTTCTTACGATCGATCTTCGAACTCCGTATGAGAAAGTTTGCTGCTTCCGAGTCGCCTGTCTGACGCAGCGTCCAGCCGGCTCCGCCTTGTTCCCCGCTGTCCCGTACTCATCGTTGAGGTCTCTGTGTCGAATCACCGCATGTCGAAGAAGCGGCGCCGGATCGGAATGGCGCTGGCCGGGGTGGGCGTGCTGACCGGTGCGGCGTTCGCCGCCGAGGCGGCCACCGCGACCACCGTCACCCGGCCCGCGCCGACCGTCTTCACCGGCCACGCCTTCGACACCTGCACCGCACCGACGCTCACCACCATGCAGAAGTGGCGGGCCACCTCGGTCTACCGGGCTGCCGCGGTGTACATCGGCGGGAAGAACCGCGGGTGCGCCCAGCCCCAGCTCACCCCGTCCTGGGTGAAGTCCGTGAGCGCCGGGGGCTGGAAGCTGATACCGCTGTACGTCGGCGCTCAGCCGCCGTGCCAGACCAGCAACAACCCCGAGAAGATGACCGCCGCCAACGCCACCGCGCTGGGCGCCACCGACGGCGCCGACGCGGTGGCCAAGGCGTCCGCGCTGGGCATGAAGACCGGCAGCCCGGTCTACCTGGACATGGAGTACTTCGACCCCGCCAACACGTCCTGCGTGAACACCGTCCTCGCCTACATCCGCTCCTGGGACAAGACGGTCCACGCCAAGGGGTACTGGACCGGCTTCTACGGTTTCAGCAACTCCAGCGCCGCTGTCGTCGCCAAGGCCACGACGCGCACCGACCTGCCGGAGATCCTCTGGTACGCGCGGTACGACGACATCTACTCCACGACCACCGGGTTCCCGTACGACAAGACTCTGTGGACCGGACACCGCCGCGGCCACCAGTACGCGGTCAACAAGAAGGTGACCCATGACGGGGCCACTCTCACCATCGACCGCGACGCGTGGGACGCGCCGGTGGCCGTCGTCGCCAAGTAGCGCCCGGTGCAGCGGCCTGCCCCACGACAGGGGGTGGGCTCCCGACGCCCTGTGATTTCCTTCTCCGCCTTGCCGTCGAAGCCGCGTGACGCCGCTCCCTGCAGCGGGGAGACCGTAAGCGGAGCAGGGACGGACGGCGACGGAGGCGGGCCGGGCAGCGGCGCCTTGGTGAAATGATGCCGCGCGGCCCGTCCCGCCGCGCCATGATGTGCGCCATGGCCTCTCTGCTGCTCGCGCTCGCCGCCGTCACCACCGGTCTCTATGCCGGCTTCCTGGTGTGCTTCACCACCGGGATCATGCCCGGCCTGAAGCTATTGCCGGACGACCAGTTCGCCGCCGCGATGCGCCGCTTCAACGAGACGGTGCCGAGGCCGGTGTTCCTCGTCCTCTTCCTCGGGGTGATCGCCTTCCCGGTCGCCGCGCTCGTCGTCCCCGTCGACGGCCGGACCTCTGTTGAGCGGGCACTCGTCGCAGGCGGGCTGGTCTGCGCGGCGCTCAGCCACCTCGTCACCGTGAGCGGCAACATCCCGCTCAACTCGGCGCTCGCGGAGGCCGAGGGCGGCGACGACAGCGCGGCCCGCCAGGCATTCGAGTCCCGTTGGACCGCCCTCCACCGGATCCGCACCGTGCTCTCGGCCGCGGCCTTCGCGCTGCTGGTCGCTGCCGCGGTGTAACTGAGACCGGCCCCCGGGACTCCGGCAGCACCGATGGTTCCGGTGCGGCAGCGTCTTCTACGGTGGGGCCATGCGCCCTCAGAACGTGTGGCAGGCCCTGCCGGGAGCCCGCTATCTGCTGTCGTCCTGGCCCTGGCGGTCGGCCGGATACCTGCTGAGCGGAGCCGTGGCAGGCGCCGTGGTGCTGTTCGTGATCACGCTCGGCGTGCTGCTCGGCGGAGCGCTCACCCTCGTGGTGATCGGGCTTCCGCTGCTCGCCCTGATGACCCTCGCAGGGATCCCGGTGGGTGCCCTGGAGCGGGTACGGCTCCGCCTGACGGACCGGGTTCCTGCGTCCGGCCCGCACCGCCGTCCGGCCGAGCCCGGGCTTTGGAGCTGGCTCGCGTTCCGTTACCGGGAGCCGGCGACCTGGCGGGAACTCGGGTACGCGCTGCTCTGGGCCGTGGTCCTGTGGCCGCTCGACGCCCTCGCGCTGGGTGCGTGCGTGGCCGTCCCGCTGGCGCTGATGTCCGCCCCCGCGGTGATGCAGGTGTACGGGAACGGCGAAGAGGCCCGCGTGGTGAAGCAGTGGACGGTCACCACCTGGCCCGAAGCCTTCGCCACTGCCGCGCTCGGCCTCGTACTCCTCGCGCTCGGCTGCTATGCGCTGGGCCTGCTGGCCGGAGCGAGAGCCGGACTGGCCCGCCTCCTGATCGCTGACAGGGGCGACGAGATGCGGGACAGGGTCACCGAACTCACCCGTTCCCGGGTCCGGTTGGTCGACGCCTTCGAGGCAGAGCGGCGCCGCATCGAACGCGATCTCCACGACGGCGCCCAGCAGCGCATCGTCGCGCTCACCATGACCCTCGGACTCGCCCGCCTCGACGCGCCGCCCGGCCCCCTCGCCGACCAGTTGTCCAAGGCCCACCAGGAGGCCGGTCAGGCACTGGCCGAACTGCGCGAACTGATCCACGGTATTCATCCCAAGGTCCTTGCCGACTACGGCCTGGAAGCCGCCGTCTCCGACGCGGCCGACCGTTCCGCGACCCCCGTCGACCTGGAGCTCGCGCTCCCCGGCCGGTTCCCCGAGGCCGTCGAGGCGGCCGCGTACTTCGTGGTCTGCGAGGCGTTGGCCAACGTCGGCAAGCACAGCGGTGCGAGCCGCGCCGAGGTGACCGGCGGCCACAGCGCGGGCCGGCTCTTCCTGGAGATCCGCGACGACGGGCGGGGCGGCGCGCGCACCGGTGGCGAAGGGTCCGGGCTGACCGGTCTTGCCGACCGGGTCTCCGTACTGGATGGCAGACTTGCGCTGTCCAGCCCGCCCGGCGGCCCGACCCTGTTGCGTGTGGAGATTCCTTGCGAGTGGACCGATCGCTCCGTGTAGTGCTGGCCGAGGACAGCGTGCTGCTCCGGGAAGGTCTCATCGGAATGCTCACCCGCTGCGGCCACGAGGTCGTCGCCGCCGTCGGCGACGCGGAAGCGCTCCTCGCGGCCGTCGCCGCGCACTCCCCGGACATCGTCGTGACCGACGTCCGGATGCCGCCCGGTCTCCAGGACGAAGGACTGCGCGCGGCGGTGGAACTCCGCGAGAGGCAGCCCGCTCTGCCGGTGCTGGTGCTCAGCCAGTATGTGCAGCGGACGTACGCCGCCGAACTCCTCGACTCCAGCGACGGATCCGGTGTCGGCTACCTGCTCAAGGACCGGGTCGGCCAGATCGAGGAGTTCATCGACGCCCTGCGGGAGGTCGCCGACGGCGGCACTGTCGTCGACCCGGAGGTCGTACGCCAACTCCTGCGCCGCCGCCGCGATCCGCTGGAGCGGCTCACCGCCCGCGAACGGGAAGTGCTCGCCCTGGTCGCCCAGGGCAGGTCGAACGGAGCGATCGCCCGCGACCTGGTGGTCTCCGAAGCCGCGGTCGGCAAGCACATCGGCAACATCCTCGCCAAGCTGGACCTGCCGCCGGCCGACGAGACACACCGCAGGGTGCTGGCGGTGCTGGCGTTCCTCCGCGCCTAAGTCCGATCGGCAATCGGGGGGCGGCGTCACGGGGCTGGGGCACGCACCTCGCGGCGTTGTCGTCCATCACCATGGCTCCTTCCCCAAGCTCTCGGCTTCGCTCGAGCAGGGGAGACCCCATCCGGCTCGATCCTCCGCCTTGCGATGCACGCACCCCAGCCCCGCTCCTTCACCCACCCCCCAATTGCCGGTCTGTCTAACTCCACGCCCCGTGGCCGTTATGCGTCGCCGCTGTGAGTGTTGCGGCGTCAAATTTCCCGTGCGGTAGTCGATGTGTCTCCAGGCGCAGGGCATACAGCTCCCGTATACATCCGTGACAGTCCACTGCCGGATGCTGTGCCCGTCCCGAGCGAAGACCGCCGGGACAGTCACGTTCCCTCACGGAGGAGCTCCCCCATGCGCCGACGCATCGCAGTCCCTCTGGCCACTGCGGCCCTCGCCCTGTCCGCCGCACTTCTTCCCGCCGCCGACGCCGCCGCCGCACCCGCCGACAAGCCCCAGGTCCTCAGCAGCTGGACGCAGACGAGCGCAAGCAGCTACCACGCGTTCTTCGCGGCCAGAGGCAACCAGAGCGCATGGAGTGCGTACGGGTTCGACTGGTCGACCGACTACTGCACCACCTCGCCCGACAACCCCTTCGGCTTCCCCTTCGCCAACTCCTGTGTCCGCCACGACTTCGGCTACCGGAACTACAAGGCGGCCGGCACCTTCAGCGCCAACAAGGCCCGTATCGACAGCGCTTTTTACGCCGACCTGAAGCGGGTCTGCGCGGCATATTCGGGCGTCAAGAAGGCCTCCTGCGACGCGACGGCCTGGACCTACTACCAGGCGGTCGACAAGCTCGGCTACACGGCGGTGGTGGACGCCGCGTAGCGAGCCCCGCGGCCGCCGCCTGCACATTCGCTGGTCCACACCCGTACGTACACTTAAGAGGGCAAAGTGACTCATTCCGGGTGCCCTGTGTCCTACGCGGGTTCGCGGAAGGGAGCGAGCGATGGCTGGGCGGCTCCTGACGGACAAGGCCAGTGCGGCACGGCTTCGGATGATCATCGAAGCGGGGGTTGAGCTGGGCGGAGTCGAACTGCTCGGTTTCGCCCTGGAACATGCGGTGACGGAGGCCGACGGACTGGGCGGAATGGTTCATGTGAGGGGCCCCGGAGGCCGGGGCCTGCTGATGATGGCGTCCAGCGGGATCGTGCGCACCGTGGCCCAGGACTGGGAAGAGATCGCAGTGGACGGCGACACCGCGCCGGCGCGCGCGGTGACCGGTGGCGCCTCGGTATGGATGTCCGCTCTGGGCGGGCAGAGCCTCCCCGAGACCTCCGTGGACCAGCGTGGCACAGGGGGCGGCACAAACCGCGCCGGACAGGGCGGTACGGACGGCGGCGCGCGGCACGGCGGCCGGGGCCCCGACAGCCCCCTCGGCCGCCACCCCCACGCCGCCGCCCCCTGGTCGCCGCCCTCCGCGCTGCCCGCAGGCAGCGGACTGCTGGCCGTTCCGCTCCTCACGCCGGACGGGGTCGTGGGCGCGCTGTCCGTGCTCACCGTCGGCGAGGGGCAGCCCACGCCGCAGCAGCGGTCCGCCGTCGAGACGCTCGCCGCCTGGGCAGCCCTGCGGCTGCGGGAGCCCTCGATGGACTGGGGCAGGGCCGACCTCAGGCGGTCCGGGAAGGAACCACCCGTCACCAGGCTCCAGGAGGCACTGGAAGCGATCAAGGTCGGTTCCTGGGAATGGGACCTGGCCACCGGGGAGCTGCTGTGGGACGAGTCGACACTCGCCATCCTCGGTATGGCAGGGCAGTCCACGAACCAGCGCTTCGACACCTGGAGCGGGCTGGTCCACCCCGATGACCTGCCGTGGCTCCTGGTCGAGGTCGAGCAGGCGATCCGTAACGAGCGGGTGTCCGGAGTGGAGTACCGGATACGCCGCCCGGACGGGACCACGCGCTGGGTCAGCTCGCGGGGAAGGGTCCTGCCGGGGGAAGGCGGCCGGCCCGGCCGCATGGTCGGCACGGTGTGGGACACCACCGAGAGCCGGATCGCCCGGGACTCGGTCAGCCGCGCGCTGCGGCACATGAGCGATGCGTTCTTCGCGGTCGACGGCGAGTGGCGGATCACCTTCCTCAACATGGAGGCGGAGCGGCTCATCGGAGCCTCGCAGGAGCTGCTCGGCCAGGACCTGTGGGACGCATTCGCCGAGATCGGCATCGACGCCGTGGGACTCGGCCTGCACGCGTCGTACCAGCGGGCCGTCGACCGCGGCACCCCGGTCTCTTTCGTGGTGCGGTGGCCCGTCAACCGGCGTCAGTACCAGATGCGGCTGGTCCCGGTACCGGACGGCCTGATGGTGTACGCCACCGATGTCACCGAGATGCGGTCGCGTGAGGCCGAGTCCGTGGCCGCCGAACGCGTCACGGCCGACCGCAACGCCCGCATCACCGCACTGGCCGGCGCCCTCGCCGAGGCCCTCACGGTGCAGGATGTCGTGAATGCCGCCGCCGAGCGGATCATGGCGCCGTTCGGCGCCTCCGGTCTCGTCGTCCACCTCATCGAAGGGGAGACGCTGCACGTCGCCGGGCAGGTCGGATACCCGGAGACGTTCTTCCGCGACTTCGAGGGAAAGCCGGTCGGCGACATCGCCCCGCTCGACGAGGTGCATCGCACGAGAACGGCCGCCTTCATCGACTCGGAGGAGGAGTACGTCGAGCGCTTCCCCCGGATGGCCGGCCGCCCGGCCGAGGCCAGGAAGTCGTCCTGGGCGTTCCTGCCGCTGGTTGTCTCCGGCCGCTCCGTCGGCTGCTGTGTCGTCTCCTTCACCGAGCCGCGGCGTCTCGGCGGTGAGGAAAAGGCTCTGCTCATCACACTCAGCGGACTGATGGCGCAGGCCATCGAGCGTGCCCGGCTGTTCGACGCCGAGCACATGAGGGCCCAGGAGCTCCAGCGGGGACTGCTGCCGAGTGAGCTTCCGACCCTGTGCGCGGTCAGCACCGCCGCCCGCTATGTGCCCGCCAACGAGGGCATCGAGGTCGGCGGCGACTGGTACGACGTGATTCCGCTGTCCGGCGCCCGGGTGGCGCTGGTCATCGGCGATGTGATGGGACACGGCCTGGCCGAGGCGGCCACCATGGGGCGGCTGCGGACCGCCGTGCACACGCTCGCCGATCTGGAGTTCCCGCCCTCCGAGCTCCTGACCCGCCTCAACCAGGTGGTGAACGACCTCGGCGACGACTTCTACGCCACCTGCCTGTACGCGGTGTACGACCCCGTCACGTGCACGTGCAGGTTCGGTTCCGCCGGGCACCCGCCGCCGGCCGTCGTGTATCCGGACGGCACCACGGAGTTCCTCGCCCACCGTCCGGATCCGCCGCTGGGCACCGCACGCCCGCCGTTCGAGACCACGGAGGCCGTCCTCCCCGAGGGCAGCTTGCTGGTGCTCTACACGGACGGACTGATCGAATCCGTCACCCGCGACATCGACCGGGGCATGCTGCACCTGACGAAGGCGCTCTCGATTGCGGCGGCCGCCGCACGGGAGGACGACGCCGCGGGCAGCGCGCTCGGGCTGGAGCGGCTGTGCGACGACGTCCTGGCCGAGCTGCTGCCCGGCACCCAGCTCATGGACGACGCCGCACTGCTCGTCGCCCGCACCTCTGCGATACCGGCCGACTCCATTGCCAGCTGGACACTTCCCGACGGTCCGATCGCCGCGAGCGAGGCACGTCACCATGTCCGGGACCAGCTGGAGGGCTGGGAGCTCGACGACCTCGCCATGACCGCCGAGCTCCTGGTCAGCGAGCTGGTCGGGAACGCTGTCCGGTACGGCAAACGCCCCATCGCCCTCCGCCTGCTCCGCGCCGAGGGGCTGATCTGCGAGGTCTCCGACGGCAGCCTGTCCACACCCCGCATCCGCAATGCGGCGGAGACCGACGAGGGCGGCCGCGGTCTGCAACTGGTCGCCGCCCTCGCCCACCGCTGGGGCGCTCGCTACACCGCCACCGGCAAGTGCATCTGGACCGAACAGCCGGTGACCTGACCGCCGTGCGGCGGGTCCCCGCGAACGGGCGGACGGCGCGGCCGGATCGAGGGCGCCGGTCGGCGAACTCGTCCGGTACGGCCGATTCCTCTCCCGCCTCCGCCGACGGCCAGTGGAGGGAGGCCAGTTCACCTGCCAGGTGCGCCGGCCAGCAGCTGTTCGGCTCGGGTCTCGGTGATCTCCAGCACGGCGAGCACGGCCGGCAGTGCGATGCTCGGCAGTACATAGCGCAGCAGCATCGAGATCCGTTGTTCCAAGTCCGCGCGCTCACAGAGGACCTGGGACATCTCCTGAATGCCGGAGAAGGCGCCGGCCAGGAGCTGGGCGGCCTCCGCGGGGTTGACGTGAGGCAGGACCTCGCCCTGCTGCTTCGCCTCGATCAGCAGGGTTTCGAGCCGGGCGATCCAGGAGTGGAACGGCAGGCCGCGGTCCAGTTCGCCGCTGCCCTGCTCCATCGCCAGCCCGACGCTCGCGCGCACCAGCGGCTCGTGGCGGAGCCGATGGGCCAGCACCAGGCCCTGATCGACCAGCTCCTGGAGCTTCGTCAACTGCGCTGGCAGCGAACCGACTTCCAGTTGCGCCTGCATCACTCCGAGGGCCAGATCCTCCTTCGAGGCGAAGTGGAAGTAGAGGGCCCCTTTGGTCACGCCGGCCCGTGTGAGAATTTCGCTGATGGTGGCGCTTCCATAGCCGCGCTCGTCGAAGACGGTGGCGGCGGCCAGCAGGATCGACTGCCGGGTCTGGATCGCTCGAGCTTGTTGGGCCATCAGCTGTGCGTTCCTGCCTCTCGTGGCGTTGGGATCCCGCATACGCCAGCCGGAGTGTGGAAGAACCAGGGCCGTCGGTATCTTACCGTGGGGGAGCGAGGCACTCCCCGACGGATGAGTTGGGGGTATTGCCATGGTTCACATCGATGTGCCCGACACTGTCACCCTCACCGAGACCGAACCATCCGGTCTCCACAGGCCGGCGATCCCGCCCCAGAGAGGCTGGAGAACCGATGTCTCGCATGAACTCGTTCACCGGTCCGACCCCAGGGACATCTTTCCCACCGCCTGGTGCAGGCTGAGCGATACGGAGTTCTCCGTAACGGCCCAATGGCCGCGCCCGCACCACTTCTTCGCCGCCGCATCGGGCGACCACCAGGATCCCCTGCTGATAGCCGAGACCATGCGGCAGGCGACGATGATGCTGGCCCACGCGGAGATGGGAGTTCCGGTCGACGACCAGTTCGTGATGTGGGACCTGGCGTACGACACCGTCGTTCCGGGTTTTGCCCTGGAGACCGCGTCCGGAAAGGTTCTGATCGATCTGACCTGCTCGGATGTGCGGAAGCGGGGCAGGAGCATCGCCGGTATGCGGGTCGACCTGTGTTTCCGCCGCGGCGGCACCGTACTGGCGACCAGCTCGGGACGGATCAGCTGCACATCGGCGCGGGCCTACCGCCGCCTCCGCCAGGACAGTCTGGACATGGTGGGCCGTCCCGTACCGCTGTCGCCCGGTGCGGATCCGTACGAGGTGGGCCGGACGGCGGAGTCGGACGTCGTACTGTCGCGGACACCTCAGCCGAACCGCTGGCGGTTGCGGCTGGACACCACCCACCCGACCCTGTTCAGGCGCCCGAACGACCATGTTCCGGGCATCGTGCTGCTGGAGGCGGCCCGCCAGGCAGCCGTCGCCGCCGCTCCGGGGCACGCGTTTCTCCCGACATCGGTGGAGATCGCCTTCCACAAATACGCCGAACTCGACAGCCCCTGTTGGGTGGAGGCCGAGTTGATGGCCTCCGACGACAGCGACCGCACCGTGGTGCGGGTGCGCGGGCAGCAGGACGGCGAGCCGGTATTCACCAGCGCACTCACTCACACACATGGGGACGGCCGGTTGTGACCACGCACATCCTCATCACCGGGGCGAGCGGCTTCGTCGGCAGGCATGTGGTGGCGGCTGCGGATGCCGTCCCCGGCGTCCGGCTGCGTCTGATGGAACACCGGGTGCCCGTGGACGTCCCGGCGTCCGGCGCGGGCTCCGGTATCGAAACCGTGCCCGGGGACCTCGCCGCCATCGCGTCGTTGCGCGGCGTCTGCGACGGGGTCGACGCGGTGATTCACTGCGCCTCGCAGATCAACGGGGACGAACGAACGATCCGGTCCGTGAACGACCTCGGTACCCGGGCGCTGGTGGAGGAGGCACAACGCGCAGGCGTCGCGCGCATCGTCTATCTGAGCACGGCAGCCGTGTACGGACGCGGGCCGTTCACGGATTTGGCACCCGGCCGTGCACCGCTCGCCCCGGTCTCGCCCACCAGCGTCACGCGTGCCGCCGCGGAGAGCCATGTGCTGGCCGCGGGCGGGACCGTGCTGCGCCCCCACCTCGTCCACGGCGAGGGGGACCGCTGGGTGATCCCCGGTCTGGCCGCGCTGGTCCGGGAACTGTCGTCCGGTCTGGCCGGGTGCGGCGCCCGGCACTCCATGGTCGATGTGCGGGTGCTGGGCCGGGCCCTGCTGGCCGCGGCGCTCTCACCCCGGGAGACCGCCGGTGTCCACCACGTCAACCACCCTGACCCGGTGGCCTGTTCCGATATCGTCGCGACGGTCTCCGCCGCGCTCGGACTGGAGTGGGCCGCCGCGGACACCGCGCTGGACGAGGCCCGGGCGCGGCTCGCCGCGTCACCGCGTCTCCTGCATGCCCTCCAATTGCTCACCGTGGAGCACTGGTTCACCGATGACCGGGTCTGGGAGCTCCTCGACTGCGATCCCGGTGGCGGCTTCAAGGCGGACTTCCCGCTCCATGCCGACTGGTACAGAAGCGTTCTGATGCCCGGCAGGCAGGGATGACCGGGCCGGACCCGTCGATGATGTGCGGCGCGTCCGACGGCGTCGTTCCCGGGGCGTCTTCCGACTCCTTGTAAGCTACACAGATCAACCACCGTAAGGACACGCACTGTTCACGCCTCCATCATGTGTGAACGTCGGTGTTGACATGATCCAGCCATTGAATCTCCCCGAACCCACGCCTGCCACGGGCGTGATCGAGGGAGGGCCGCATGTCGACCGCAGAGGCGGGATTGGAACCGGCCAGACCGGAGCCGGAGAGCGCCCCGCCGCGCCCGAAGAACGCGGCCCGCGGCACCGGTGACCGGATCTTCCGGCTTCAGCTCACGGGCGCCGGCACGATCGTGCTCACCATCATGGCCGCAGTCGGAATCTTCCTGCTGCTGAGAGCCGGATCGGCGCTCAAGGTGGCCGGCCTGTCCTTCCTCACCACCGCCCAATGGCAGCCCGACGTCCACAACTTCGGCATCGCCGCAATCCTCATCGGCAACCTGCTCATCGCCGCCGTCGCCGTCACCTTCTCACTGCCGCTCGCGCTCGGCACCGCGCTGTTCATCTCGGACATCGCGCCGCGCAGGCTGCGCCGCACCCTGATCGCGATGGTCGATCTGATGGCCGCCGTCCCGTCCGTGGTCTACGGCCTGTGGGGCCTGTTCTTCCTGCAGGGACACGTCGTCGGAGTGTCGCGCTGGCTGTCCGACTGGCTCGGCTGGATCCCGTTCCTGCACGTGGACGGCGCGCAGCCGGGCGATCCGCTTGCCTCCACCAGCGTCTACACCGCCTCCTCCTTCGTCGCCGGGCTCGTGGTTGCGCTGATGGTGGCACCGATCCAGTGCTCCGTGATGCGCGAGGTCTTCTCCCAGGCCCCCGTGGGCGAGCGGGAGGGCGCGTACGCGCTCGGGGCGACCCGCTGGGGCGTGATCCGGACCGTCGTCCTGCCGTACGGGCGCGGCGGCGTGATCGGCGGCACGATGCTGGGGCTCGGCCGGGCGCTGGGCGAGACCATCGCGGTCTACCTGATCATCTCGCCGGTCTTCACGATCCAGCCACACATCCTGCAGACCGGCGCCAACTCGGTCTCCTCACTGATCGCCCTGCACTACGGCGACGCCTCCGAGTTCGGCATGTCGGCGCTGATGGCGGCGGGCCTGGCGCTGTTCCTGCTCACGCTGGTGGTCAACTTCACCGCCTCATCCATCGTGGCCCGCTCCCGTTCCGGCTCGCAGAGCGAGGCATGACATGACCGTCGTCGAAGAGACCCCCGCGCACGTCGTCGAGGACGCCGTCCCCGACCCCCCGGGCATCGCTCACGTGCCCGAACCGCCCGACCGGCCGCGCCGGATCGGCGGTGTCACCCGGGGCGGCGTTCTCGCCGTCACCGGCGCCGCCGCCTCCGGGCTCTGTGCCGCGATCCTGCTGTTCGGCGAACTGGCGCCGCTCTCGGGCACGCTGGGCTTCACCGTGACCGCGTACCTGTGCTTCCTGGCCGCCTACGCGATGCTGACCGGCCTGGAGGACGACGGCCCCGCTGTCCGCGACCGGGTGATGACGGTCGTGCTGTGGTCGGCGGCCACGGTCCTGTTCTCCGCGCTCGCCCTCGTCGTGGGCTTCACCCTGTGGCGCGGCCGGCAGGCGCTGCCGCACGGCAACTTCTTCACCCACGACATGCAGGCGGCGGGTCCCCTGGATCCGCTGACCGCGGGCGGCATCGCGCACGCCATGCTCGGCACCCTGATCATGATCAGCATCGCGCTGGCCATCACCGTCCCCCTCGGCCTGGCCTGCGCGGTCTACCTCAACCAGATCCCGGGGCGCTTCTCCCGCTTCGTCCGTACCATCGTCGAGGCCATGACGGCGCTCCCGTCGATCGTGGCCGGCCTGATGGTGTACGCGACCTGGATCCTCGGCCTCGGCATGGAGAAGTCGGGCCTCGCGGCGGGCTTCGCGATCAGCGTGATGATGCTGCCGATCGTGATCCGCGCGTCCGACGTCGTCCTGCGGCTGGTCCCCGGCACGCTGACCGAGGCCTCGGAGGCGCTCGGCGCGCCGCGCTGGCGCACCGTGTGGCACGTCATCCTGCCCACCGCCCGCTCGGGCCTGGCCACCGCCGTCATCCTCGGCACCGCCCGCGGCGTCGGCGAGACCTCGCCGGTGCTGCTCACGGCCGGCTTCACCGCGGCCCTCAACGCCGACCCGCTGCAGGGCCCGATGGTCTCCCTGCCGCTGGCCGTCTTCAACTTCGTCAAGTCCCCGGAACCCACCATGATCGCCCGTGGTTTCGGTGCCGCCGCCGTGCTGATGGCCCTGGTCCTGGTGCTCTTCACGATCGCCCGGCTGCTCGGCGGCCGCGGCCCGGGTCACCACACCAAGCGCCAGGCGCGCCGCGCCGAGCGGGCCTCCCGCCGCGACGTGGAGCGCTTCGTCGAACTGCACGCCCCCGCCCTGTCCGTGCTCGGCGGTGCCCCCGCCGCCGCCCCTGGAGACAACGACTGATGCGCATCCCCTTCACTCGACGGTATGCGGCCGTCCGGGCCCGATGGCGTGTCCTGAGCGCGCTGGCCGCGCTGCTGGGCGTGCTGTCCGGCGTGGTCCTGCCCGCCGCGCAGCCCGCCACCGCCGACTCCGGCTACACCCCGATCGCCGGCGCCGGCTCCACATGGGCCGAGAACGCGGTGGACGAGTGGCGCCGCGGCGTGACCCAGTACGGCATGCGGATCAGCTACTCCGGCACCGGAAGCTCCGACGGACGCCGGCAGTTCCTCAACGGCCAGGTCGACTTCGCCGTCTCCGACATCCCGTTCCAGACCCACCCCACCGACGGCTCCGCCGCCGAGCAACCGGGCGCCGGCACGTACGCGTACATGCCGATCGTCGCGGGCGGCACGGTCTTCATGTACCACCTCACGATCAACGGCAAGCGGGTCAACAACCTGCGGCTCTCCGGTGACGTGGTCACCAAGATCTTCACCGGTGCCATCAGCTACTGGGACGACAAGGCGATCGCCGCCGACAACCCCGGGATTCGGCTGCCGCACCGCAAAGTCATCCCCGTCGTGCGCTCCGACGGCTCCGGCTCCACCGCCCAGTTCACGTTGTGGATGGCCAACCAGCACAAGTCGCTGTGGCAGGCCTACTGCGGGCGAGTCGGCCGCTCCGGGGCGTGCGGCCAGACCTCGTACTTCCCGAGCGTCTCCGGCATGATCGCCCAGTCCGGCGACCTGGGCGTGGCGGGCTACGTCGCGCAGAATTACGGCGAGGGCGCGATCGGGTACGTCAACTACTCGTACGCCCTCAACGCCGGCTTCCCGGTGGCCAAGGTCCTCAACCACGCCGGTTACTACACCGAGCCGACCGCGCAGAACGTCGCCGTGTCCCTGCTCAAGGCGAGGATCAACACCGACAAGCAGTCCACCGACTACCTCACCCAGCAGCTCGACGGTGTCTACAACGACACCGACCGGCGCAACTACCCGCTGTCCAGCTACTCGTACATGATCCTGCCGCTCAAGGAGCAGGGCACCTTCACCGAGGCCAAGGGCAAGACCCTGGGCGCCTTCTCGTACTACTTCATGTGTCAGGGCCAGCGGCAGGCACCCGAGCTGGGCTACTCGCCGCTGCCGATCAACCTGGTGCAGGCGGGCTTCGACCAGATCCGCCGCATCCCGGGCGTGAAGACGCAGACCATCAACATCAAGGGCTGCAACAACCCCACCTTCAGTCAGGACGGCCGCAACCGCCTCGCCGAGACCGCTCCGTACCCCAAGGCCTGTGACAAGAAGGGCGCCCCGCCCTGCACCACCGGCAGTGGCGGTGCGAAGGGTAACGGCGGCTCGTCCGGCGGTACGTCCGGCGGTACGTCCGGCGGCAGCGCCGCCACGGGCGGTACGGCCTCCGGCGGCACGACCGCGTCCGGTGGTACGTCCAGCGGTCCCTCCGTGGACCCCGACACCGGGCAGACCGTCGCCCCGAAAGGCGGGACCTCGGGCGGCACCGGCGCCTCCGGCGGTGCCACCGGCACCGTCGCCCTCGCCCAGCCGGTGACCGTGGCCGCCGGGAGCGGCTGGGGCGGTGCCCAGACGCTGATGCTGCTGGCCGTGGTGACCCTGCTCGGGCTCGTGCTGCTGCCCGCCGCCGTCTCCCAGGCGCTGCGAAGGAGATCCCGATGAGCACGCGGAGCCGTATCAAGCGCCTCCTTCTTCGCGTCGCCGCCGGATCGGCGATCGGCGCGCTCCTCGGCGGCGTCGTGGCCCAGGCCGCGCAGCCCGCGGCCGCGGCGGACCCGAAGAGCTCGGCCGTCACCGTCCCCGGGCGCGGCGAGTTCCAGGACATGGAGTTCACGGTCAGCCAGACCGAGGACCTCACCAGTCAGGCCGTCACCGTGTCCTGGCGCGGCGGCAGCCCGACCACCTTTGCCGGCACCCAGTTCAACACCGACTTCGTCCAGATCATGCAGTGCTGGGGCGACGACGACGGCACCGTCCCCGGCAACCCAGGACCGCCGCGCACCCAGTGCCAGTACGGTGCCTCGCCGACCACCGACCGCAGCAGCTGGCCGGGGAACAACAGCGACGACACCCGCGATGTCATCTACAGCGCCGACCCGTCCAACTACGGTCAGGACGACCGTTACGGCGCCGGTGGCGTCTTCGGTCAGGGCGAGGTGCCCTTCAAGTCGGTCGACGGCACGCTGATCACCAGCGGTCTGCAGAACAACGCCCTGTACAACCGCAACACCACCAACGAAGTCGACTTCGCCCGCACCAGTGCCGACGGCACCGGCAAGGAGTTCTTCGAGGTCCAGACCGCCTTTGAGGCCCCCCACCTGGGCTGCGGCACCCCCGTCACCAAGAACGGCCGCACCGCGCCTCGCTCCTGCTGGCTGGTCATCGTGCCCCAGGGGCACCTCGACCTCGACGGCAAGCCGTACGCCGACCGCACCCAGGTCAATGCGGGCTCGCCGGTCTCCTCCACCAACTGGAAGAACCGCGTCGCCATCAAGCTCGGCTTCAACAAGGTCGGCGCCTCCTGCCCGCTCGGCTCCGACGAGCGAGCCACCAGTGGCAGCGAACTGGCCGCCGACGCCATGACCAGCTGGCAGGCCGCGCTCTGCCCCAGCGGCACCGTCTACGGCTACACCGAGCTCGGTGAGCCCGAAGCCCGTGCCCGCCTCGCCCGCGAGGGCAAGAGCGGTCTTGCCTTCACCACCCGCGCCCTGGACACCGCCAACGACGTGACGTACGCGCCCGTCGCGCTGTCCGGCGTGGTCATCGGCTTCACGATCGAACGCCGCGCCAGGGCAGGTGCCCCGGACTCGGTGCGCAAACTCTCCGGCACCAAGGTGGAGTCCATCGACCTCACCCCCCGGCTGGTCGCCAAGCTGCTCACCGAGTCCTACCGCAACTCCCCGTGGGCGGCGGTGGTCACCACGTTCTCCGACGGTACGTCCAGCCTCACCGCCGCCAAGCACTACGAGTGGGCGAAGAAGAACCCGGCGGGTCTGGTCACCGACCCCGAGTTCCTCGCGTACAACCCGGAGTTCGCCGAGCTGTCGGTCTCCGAGACCCCCGCCACCGATACCGACCTCATCACCGCGCTCGGTCACTCCGACTCCGCGCGCGCGGTGTGGAAGTGGGTCACCGCCGACAAGGACGCCCGGCGCTTCCTGGCCGGCATCCCCGACGACTGGGGCATGACGGTCAACCCGTACTACAGCACGAACGCCGACCTGAACACCGACGGCGCCTTCGATCCGGCGCGCGACGACTTCCCCAAGAGCGACCGCTGGTGCACGATCCCGCCGGGGACGGGCGCCACGCAGCAGCAGTGCATGACCGACTTCCACCCCTACGTGGCGGACATGCACGCCGGAGCCCTGCACACCCGCCGCGCGGACACGCTGTGGAAGTCCTCCTGGGACGCGCTCGCGAGCCCGCCGGCCTTCAAGAGCCCCGGCCCGCAGACCGTCGGGTCGCGCTTCGTGCTGACCATCACCGACGCCGCCTCCGCGGCCCGGTACGGACTGCAGACCGCGCGGCTGCTCAACGCCGCAGGAAAGTTCACCGCGCCGGCCGGCAAGACCCTCGTCGCGGCCGCCGCGAGTGCGTCCGGCGATTTGGTCCAGGAGATCGACCCGGCCACGGCCAAGGCCAAGAACGCCTACCCGCTCGCCCAGCTGGTCCACGCCGCCGTACGCCCTGCCGCGCTCGAGGCCGACGCCCGCAAGGACTACGCGACGCTCCTGACGTTCGCCGCCGGCTCCGGCCAGACCAGCGGCACCGGCCCCGGTGAACTGCCGCCCGGCTACGCCCCGCTGCCGTCCGCTCTGCGCGCCGAGGCCGTCAAGGCCGCGGCCGAGCTGGCCTCCTGGAAGCCCAGGGCCTCCGCCAGCCACGACAAGGGGTCCGGCGACAGCGGCGGCTCAGGTACTTCGGGCGGCAGCGACGGCACGGACGCCGGGCCGACCGGCGGCGCCGGCCCCGACGCGACGCCCACCGGGGCGAGTCCGGTGCCCAGCGGTTCCCCCTCCTACGACGGCGGCGACGCCGTCCAGGTCACGGCGAACGGAACCACCCCCGCCGACCCGTCCAACGCGCTGCGTTACGCCGTCCCGATCGGCGCGGCGCTCGGCGCCGCCGCCGGTCTGGGCGCGCCCTTCGCGGGCGGCGCGAGGCTGCGGCTGCCGCTGCGCGTGCCGCTGCCCGGCGGCCGCGCGCTGACGGTGCTGCCGGAGTCGGCGGTCCTGCGGGACCGGTTCGGCCGACTGCGACGCCGCGTCGGACTGTGACCCGCCCGGCGGCTCAGCCGCCCCCACAGACGGCCGTCCGCCCCGAAAGGCAGTCGGGGCGGACGGTTGGTACCACCTTGCCAGATCCCTTGCAATCACCGGTTTCACGTTCATGAGCAGGAGACCTTTCATGCGCTCTGTGCGCCTTACGGCCGTGGCCCTCGTGTCCGCCGTCATGGCCGGCGGTCTGGCTCTCGCGAGCCCGGCCCAGGCCGATCCCGATGCCCGAGCCTTCCGCAAGCTCGTCGGCGTCGGCTCCGACACCACCCAGGACGTGCTCAACGCGCTGGCGGGCGACACCGTCAACACCAAGAGCTACGCCGCCACGGCCGTGACCGCCGGCGGCGCCGGCCTCGCCTCGTACGACGCGGTCGAGCCCGGCACCGGCTCCACCACCTCCAAGATCACCACCCGTTCCGGCGGGCCGTCCTTCCTGCGCCCCAACGGCTCCGGCAACGGCCGCACCGCGCTGAGCATGTCGCTGACCGGCAGCAAGTTCCCGAACAGCGACGGCGTCGGCATCTCCGGCCAGGTGGACTTCGCCCGCTCGTCGGGCGGCCCGAGCGCGAGCGGCAACGCCCTCACCTACATCCCGATGGCCCGCGACGCGGTCGGCGTGGCCGCCCGGGGCTCCGCGCTGCAGAACCTGACGGTCGACCAGCTGCACGACATCTACAACGGCACGCTGAAGACGCTGAACGGCCTGACCGTCAAGCCGTACATCCCGCAGAACGGATCCGGCACCCGGAAGTTCTTCCTGTCGTCCATCGGGCTGAACGACAACGACGTCGCCTGGGTCCCCACCGTCCAGGAGAACCAGGCCGACGACGCCCTCACGGCCGAGGGCGCCCTGGTGCCCTTCTCCGTCGCGAGCTGGATCGCCCAGAACAACGGCGTCGCCCCGGACCACAGCTCCACCGCGGTCGCCGCCGGCGCATTCCTGGCCGGCATCCAGCTGCCCGGGGACGCCGTCCCCACTTCCCCGGTGACGAAGGTCGACGGCAAGTTCGCCCCGGTCGGCGACTACTACGACGACGCGACCTTCGGCCGCGACGTCTACAACGTCGTACCGTCCCGGGCGATCGACCCGAGCAGCGCCTTCTTCGACAAGGCGCTGTACGACATCTTCGTCACCAACGGCAGCCACGTCGCGGCGCTGGCCTCGGACACGGCCGAGGATGTCATCGACGACTTCGGCTTCATGAACGAGCCCTACAACGGCTCGATCAATCCGGCCAAGCACGCCAAGTTCGGCGGTCTCGAGGACGGCGGTGTCTCCAAGAACCTGCCCGGCACCCCGGTGCTCAAGGCCACCCCCGGCAGCGGGAGCCTGAAGCTCAGCTGGACCGCTCCGGCCGGCACCGGCCTGGCCGTCACCGACTACCGCGTGGTCATCACCGGTCCAGGCGGCTCGGTCGTGGCGAACAAGGACCTGGTCGCGGGCACCACCTCGTACACCGCGAGCGGCCTGACCGTCGGCAGCTACTCGGCCACGGTCACCGCCAACAACCTCAACGGTGCGGGCAAGGCGGCCTCCTGGACCGGCTCGGTCAAGTACGCCAGCAAGACCGTTGCCACGGTCGCCACCACCGCGTACGGCCGCACCCCGAAGCTCGCCGTCACCGTCACCGGCAGCAACTCGGTCACGCCGAGCGGCACGGTCACGGTGAAGGAAGGCAGCACCACCCGCGGCACGGGCACGCTCGACAGCCACGGCAAGGTCACCGTCCCGGTGTCCAACCACCTGTCGGTCGGCACGCACACCCTCACGGTGTCGTACGGCGGCAACAGCAAGCTCTCCTCCTCCACCGCGACCGTCAAGCTGACGGTCACCAAGGCCACGGCCTCGGTGACCACCAGCGCGCCCACCTCGGTAAGCCACACCAAGCAGGCCAAGGTCACCGTGAAGGTCACCGCCACGGGCACCACCCCGGGCGGCAAGGTGCAGATCGTCGAGGGCACCAAGGTCCTCGCCACGGGCACCCTGAGCGGCGGCAAGGTGACCATCACCCTGCCGAAGCTGAAGACGGGCAAGCACACCCTGCACGCGCACTACCAGGGCTCCTCGACGGTGAACACCAAGAACGGCGCGAACTTCACCATCAAGTCCACCTGATCCACCTGCCGGGGAGGCCGCACACCGCGGCCTCCCCGGCCCCACCCCATCCGTAGGAGGCAGGCCGCCGTGACGGTCGTCGCACCGAACCCGCCCCGTATCCGTGACCGGGGCGCCACCGTAACGCTGTCCCGCACCCGGATACCCACCGCTCAGCACCTTGCCCGGGGCGCCCTGCTCACTCTTGCCGCGGTACTGCTGGGACTGACCACGCAGCTGCTGGTCGTCAGCCATGCGCAGCACCGCGCAGCCCAGCAGGGAGCGTTCGACGAGCTGCGCGCGAATCTCGCGCTCGGCACCGCGCCCGTCGCCCAGACGGACCCGCAGGGCAGGCTGCTCGCCCCCGGCACTCCGGTCGCCCTCCTCAGCATCCCGTCCCTGCAGGTGCGCGAGGTCGTCATGGAGGGCACCGATTCCCGTGTGCTCACCGACGGCCCCGGCCACCGCCGCGACACCCCGATGCCCGGCCAGGCCGGCACGAGCGTTCTGCTCGGCCGCGCCGCTGCTTACGGCGGTCCCTTCGGACGGCTGTCGGAGCTGAAGAGCGGCGCCGCCTTCACGGTCACCACCGGCCAGGGCAAGGTCTCCTACCGCGTCATGGACGTCCGCAGGGCCGGGGACCCGGCGCCCGCGCCCGTCGCCGCGGGCAAGGGCCGCCTCGTCCTTGTGACCGCCACCGGTCCGGCCTACCTCCCGGCCGGCATCCTGCGCGTCGACGCCGAGCAGGTGTCCGCCACCGCCGAGACCCCGGCCGCCACCATCCAGCCCGGCACCTTGCCCGAGTCCGAGCAGCCGATGGCCGCCGGCTCCGGCGTGCCCTGGCCGCTGGTGATGTGGCTGCAGGGCCTCGCCCTCGTCTCGATCGCCGCCGTGTGGGCCTGGTACCGCTGGGGCCGCCACCAGACCTGGATCGTCTTCGCCCCCGTGACGGCCGTCCTGGGGCTCCAGGTCGCCGCCCAGGTCACCCAGCTGCTCCCCAACCTGCTCTAGAGGAAACCGCCATGACCGACACCGTCGTACTTCCCGACCCCACCGCCGTCACCGGAGCGAACCCGGCCGCGCTGGAGGCCCGCGCCGTCTCCGCCTGGTTCGGCAGCCACAAGGTGCTGGAGCGGGTCTCACTGACGATGCCCGCCGGGGAGGTCACCGCCCTCATCGGCCCGTCCGGCTGCGGCAAGTCGACCTTCCTGCGCACCCTCAACCGGATGCATGAGCTGATTCCGGCCGCCGCCATGTCCGGCGAGGTGCTCTTCGAGGGCGAGGACGTCTATTCGCCCGGCCGCCGCCTCACCGACGCCCGCCGCCGGATCGGCATGGTCTTCCAGAAGCCGAATCCCTTCCCCGCGATGAGCATCTACGACAACGTCGTCGCCGGGCTGAAGCTCACCGGCGTCCGCGCCACGCGCCGTACGAAGGACGAGCTGGTCGAGGAGTGCCTGACCCGCGCGGGCCTGTGGAAGGAGGTCCACGACCGGCTGCGCAAGCCCGGCGGTGCCCTGTCCGGAGGCCAGCAGCAGCGGCTGTGCATCGCCCGCTCGCTCGCGGTCCGGCCGCGCGTGCTGCTCATGGACGAGCCCTGCTCCGCCTTGGACCCCACCTCCACGCGGCGGGTCGAGGAGACGATCACGGAGCTGGCGGGCGAGGTGACCATCGTCATCGTCACGCACAACATGCAGCAGGCGGCCCGCGTCTCCGTGCAGTGCGCCTTCTTCCTCGCCGAGCAGGGCACACCCGGCCGGATCGTCGAGCACGGCCCCACGGAGCAGATCTTCGGCAGTCCCACCGACCAGCGCACCGCCGACTACGTCGCGGGCCGCTTCGGGTGAGGCGCGGCCCTCCGCGGTCGGCCATCTCCGCGGAGTCCAGCCTCTTCTCTCACCCGTCGCCGGCGGACTGAGTCACCGGGGGAAACGTCGACACGCGTTCGTCCCGCGCACTGTCCGGCATCGACTTCCGTAGCACGGCAGGGTCAGGGTCCGCTCGCCTAAGGGCTGTCCCGTAATCCCTGGCGGGCGCACGACGACAGCTGCGGCACCTCGCTGCGTTGTCGGAACACGCGAATACGCCCAGTATGAGGACGCCCCTCCGCCTTACCAATGCCGCGCCAGAGCCTGCCAGCTTCTGGCGCGGCACCGTCTTGCTGGGGTGGACCATTTCGAGGCGCTCACACAATGGGCGCCCGGCTCGCGACGCCTGGCACGCACGCTCGCTGCGTTGCCGAAATGCCCCAGCAGCTCCTTCTCCGAGCTCTCAGCTTCGTTCGAGCAGGGGAGGCCCCGTCCGAGGACCTTCCAGCGCCGAACAGTGTCCCCGTGCTGCCGGCCGCCTACGCCCGGTGCGTCGAGGGGTAGCTTCCTCATATCCAGGGGCGGCTCGAAGCTGCGGGGGATCCCCCTGAGCTGCCGGATGCCGGCTGACTGTTCCGGCCGAAGACCTCGGCACGTATTCGATACGGCCATCCGCGAAAACCCGGTGCCAGCCGGACAGCGCCGGACCCTCCCCACCGTGACCTGGGGCCGGTCCGGCGTTTATGCGTTCGCTACACGTCCCCCGCTACCGTGCCATGACCAGCAAGAAGGCCCTCCCGGCGGGAGGGCCTCATGGTCGTGCGCGCTGTGCGCCCCCGGCAGGACTCGAACCTGCGGCCAAGCGCTTAGAAGGGGCTGGTCTTCTGCTACATGTTTAGCCGTGTGACCTGGGGCGGAGCACCGGCCAGCTCCTCTGCAGTGGCCGACGCGCCGCGTATTCACCGGAGGGCATCGTTCCACTGGAGAGGTGCGGAGCTGCGGGGAAGCGTGCGGCAACCTGCCATCACGCAATCCCTGCTGATCTCATGAGCGATGGCTCCAGACGAGGCACGCTCCATGCCGGGCCGAGCGGATCCGTCGGAGGCGTATGGCGTCAACGGGTCGCTACTCCGGGCGCCCGCGGGGGCGGTATCGAGCTGGAAGGTCACGGAGCCAGACGGTCACGGTCCGTAGCCCCATAACGCGCGCAGCAGGCGCCTTCGTCCTTGGATCTCCTAGTGGGGTGGCCACTCCGTGCGATCCTCTACGATCAAGCCGACTGTGCTCCTCGCCATGCCCGGAGCCCGCCGCCCCAGGACAGGAACATGTTCTTCGACCCTCTCGCTCCAGAGCCTTACCTTGCTGCCTTGATCAACGCGTTGCCAGCTGAGTGGGGCGGATGCTAGACAGGGACGGAGCTGGCCGACAGCTATCAAGAAGAGCTGCGCCAGCGGGATCTTGCTCGTGATGCCCGTCCCTGGGCGGAGTTTCTCCGACCGGATGAGACAACGGGCGCTGGGGAGCGGTTGCTGCTGTCCCTTCACGATGAGCGCTACGCAGTCACCATCGGACTGCTGTCCGGCCCCGATGGCAGCTCGTCCCTGTTCATCTCATCTCCTGGCGGGCTGGCAGACGAGCGCGGGGAGTTTCTTCGGCTCCCCCACGTCAGCACGCCCGGCGAGGTAGCTCACGCTCTGTGCCGGCTGGCCCGTGCCGCGGACCGGCGCGCGGTTGAGAAGCATTTGCAGGAGGCGACAGCAGAGAGACGGCATGCCGCTAGTTCGTTTCCTGGCGAGCGCATCGTCGTTTTGGATCTGGAGACGACTGGGTTGGATCCCGATACGGACCGCATCGTGGAGGCCGCCTGGCTGCTGGCCGACCACCGCGCCCTGGCCTGGGACAGCGTCCTGATCAATCCCGGCGTGCCGATTCCCGAAGACGCCTACGACATCCACGGCATAGACGACACGATGGCCCGTAATGACGGTGTGAGCCCACGTGACGCCATCGTTGAACTGACAGGCATCCTCGCTGAGCAAATCGCCGATGGGGCCACGCTGGTGATCTTCAACCGCACCTACGACCTACCCTTGCTGGACGCGGAATGCCGCCGACACGGCCTTCCCACCCTTGCCGACCGTCTGGGTCGGCCGGTGCAAGTCGTGGACCCGATGCGGATCAGTCAGCAGACCCGATACCACAGAGGCAATCACGCTCTGTCCGACCTCGCCGACCTGTACTCTCCCGGCAACCTTGCCGCGCACAGTGCTCTCGGCGACTGCCTGGCCACCTGGGACGCCCTGGTGGGTCTGTGCCACCACTACGGCAAAATCGTCGTGCGCCTACTGTTCCAAAGGCAGGAAGTTGCCCGGCATGATGAGCCGCTCACGGTGAGGCACCTGCTCGCCTGCAGCAACGTCGGGTGAGATTCGCCTTCATCCTGCTGGCAGGTTGACCGGCTCGACGTGGTGTATGACGGCTGTCCGTTGAGGAGCCTTCGTTGTCTCAAGCATGCCTGAAAGCAGTTCAAACGCCTCGCCGTCCGCTGGGAACGTCTCCTCGACGACGTGGCGCAGTTTGCCCAGGCGCTTGATGTTCGGTATGCACTAGCGGGAGATCGAGCGGGGCTCCCCCGCGCCCCAGCCTCGCCTGCCATGAGGTCGTCACCGTTTCCTGTAGGCGCGGAGCAGCGCACTATAGTCCGGCTCGTCGTCGCCGTCGGGCTCGTCGTCGCCGTCGGGCTCGTAGTCCTCGTCTGGTTCGAACTCGTTGTAGTAGTCCTCGGGCGAAACGTCCACGTCGACGTCGCCTCCAAGGGGTACGACCAGCAGGTCAAGCTCCTCCTGCTCAAGGCGAAGGTCGCAGACGAAGCACCGAAAGATGTGGGGTGTCAGCACGACAGCCCACCTCTCTTCATCCACGGAGTTGTGACCCATCAACGAGCCCTGTGACGAGCACGCGGGACAGGCCGCTGACGCGGAGTACTCGCCGATGAACCCCGGAGTGATCACACGAGCAACGGTGGTCAGCACGAGCTCCCGATCCCTCTCGTTGATGTGCCCATACCGCTCCGCGAAGACGCGCCGGGCTCTGGCGAGCTTGCCCTCCAGCCGAACACGAGCAGCTTCCACTCCCTCGCCGAGCAGCTTGTCGTGCAGCGCCTTGTAGTCACCCCAGTAGTCGGGGCCAACCGCAAGCTCAACAAGCAGCTGATCGATCACCGCAATGCAGTTGGTGAAGACCTTGTGCACCTCTGACGGATCGTGGTATCCGCAGTGGGCAACGCCATTACGGGCATCAGCAAGCGGCCAGACCTTGGGCTTCGGGGGGATCTTGCCTTTCAAGATCTTCTGCACTCGGTCATACGCCTCACCGAGTGGGATCGTCTTGACCTGTGTCCCCCGGACCTGAAGGAGTGCGCCATGCCCCGCGGCGTAGAGCATCGAATTGAAGTCCTTGCCGTCGACTATCAGTGTCGGGTGCAGCCTGACGAGGAACGCCTTCAGTAGATGCTCGGTGGCCACTCCTGCGTGATGGACCGCCATGTCTTCCGAGGACGGTCCATCAGAGAAGGCCGCGAATGCGGCGGTCATCCACTTGCGCGAGGAACCCGCGAGCCGTTCTGCGTCCATATGCATGAGTTGGACAGTAGAGGTCGATGCCCGGCGCGGGACAGCGATTATGGAACCTAAGAACTCGTAAAAGGATCACGAGCGGGTCTTTTTGAGGCGTCTCCAGCAGATGAGGCTGCAGGCCAACGCGACCAAGGCGTGGTGGAGCTCGGGTCGTCGTTCCCAGCGGACGGCGAGGCGTTTGAACTGGTGGAGCAGGGCGAATGTCTGCTCCATGACGTAGCGGATCCTGCCCAGGTCCTTGATGTTCGGGGCGCCTCTGCGGGGGATGACCGGCAGGATCTGGCGCTTGCGCAGTGCACGGCGGACGGCCCGGGAGTCGTACGCCTTGTCGCCGAGCACGGCTGTACGAGCTCCGGGAAGCGGTCAAGACCGCTTCAGTGTGCCGACGTTGCCGCAAAGATTGCCGTCACCGCAGCTTGCAGAGAGCTTGCGTGCCGGCACGGCACGCCCGAGTTGCGCCCTCTCGCCGGAGTTCGACTCGGGCTGGTCGGGCGAGCGGATCCTCAGCGGTAATGCGGCTCAGCAGTGTGCGGGCTTCCTGGGTCCGGGGGTGGATCGGATGCAGGAATTGCTCGCAGGCGTTCAACGCCTGCCGGGCTGTAGCTTCCGCCTCGCTGCGGCGGCCCAGGCCATACAGGGCTGTGGCCGCGCCGATGTCCTGAGCCCCGCTCGCGGCGCGGACCCGGTCTGGCGTGAGCCGACGGGCCTCGGCCAAAGCTTCTTCGTGCTGGCCCTGCCCGTTCAGGCTACGCACCAGGACTCGCCAGCATCGCTCCCTTGCGCCTGTTGTGATCTGCGGAGAAACGCCGACGCTCAGGGACACGGGTCCTCGCCGTCCGCACCTCGTCCAGAAGGGACGCTTCGCCCAGAAGGGACGCTTCGTCGAGGGCACTGTCAGTGTTCTGATCTACGGTGTCGCCCATGGCTCGTTCCGGCAGAGGGTCGTTCCCGGAAGGAGCCACTAGACTGGGGCTCTGGGCTAGGGGGAGGGACCAATTGACTTCATCTCAAGTAGTCACTTACATGCTCGACGATGCCACCACCGTGCGCTTCGAGATTGAGCCGACGAGTGATTTCCAACCTGTGAGTGCTGATGGCGTGGCCGGCCATGTGCAAGAGGCGATAAGCCCTGCCGTGCAGGCCGCTCGTATTGTGATGCAGAAGGTGGCGGAGGCCAAGCCGAGCGAAGTGCAGATAAAGTTTGGGATCAAGGTAAACGGCACAACTAACTGGCTCGTAGCAAAAACTGGCGTAGATGCCAATTTTGAAGTCACGCTGACATGGAAACCTGACGGCAACAGCAGCGCCACAGCATAGGTAGCGGTACATGTCCGGGGCCGAGCGTGACGCTAGACCGCAGTCAGCCGCGTGGGTTGCAGCCATACATGCCTCAGAGGACGACTTGCGACCTCTTGGGTCAGGTTTTGTAGCTGACATCAATCGAGTCATGACTTGTGCCCATGTTGTACAACCCCTGCTAAGTAGCGGAGTAAGTCCTTGGGTGGCATTTCCCAAATCAGACCACATGGGCCCCCGCAGAGTCCAAGTTCGTGAGATCGTAACCCCACCACAACCACAGATTCAAGATGTTGCCATCCTGTATCTGGAAGAGCCCCTCCCTGACGATACACCCGCCAGATTGAGATGCCCTAGCGCCAACGATTTGATTGGCGGGGAATGGTGGTCTTTTGGATTTCCCGATGGACAGTGGATAGGGAATTCATCCAGCGGATTGATCGGCGAGGAGCTGAGTTACGGGTGGGTGCGCCTGGATACAGACTCTCGTTACCCCGTCCGTCCCGGTTATAGTGGCGCAGCCCTTTGGTCGCCAAATTACAATGCGGTAGTCGGCATGGTGGGACAAGCAAGCGGCGTAAGCGGTGACGCCTGCGCTATCTCACTTGCCCAGGTGGATCGATGCCTTCCCGACCAAAAACTTCGAATCCTCAGCGAATGGTCTGTTGAAGCAGCGGGTGAGGCGGCACTTGCAGCCTGGGGTTGGAAGCTCGAAGAAGATCCTGAAGCAGGCAGACACTGGAAGCCGCGCGCACGCGGCGTCACTGTAGACACCGAACGAGGTTACCGATTCCGCGGTCGAACTACCGCGCTTACAAAGATAATTCAGTGGATCGGTGGGCGGTATGAGCGGCGAGCCCTCGTAGTTACTGGTTCGCCCGGTGTCGGAAAGTCAGCTGTGCTAGGCCGCATAGTCACGACAGCAGATGCAGCGATAGCCGCGTCTCTACCGCCTGAGGACGACGGCATACGGGCCCCTATTGGCTCAGTAGCATGCGCTGTCCACGCCAAGGGAAAAACTGCCTTGGACGTAGCATGTGAGATCGCGCGAGCCGCTTCGGCTACTTTGCCAGCTCAAATAGATGATCTTCCCGCTGCGCTACATAGCGCACTTGTTTCGCGTCCCGTCAAGGGATTTACCGTCGTCATCGACGCGCTGGATGAAACTGTAAGCGCCGAGCAGGCGCGTCTTACAGTTACCAGAATCGTGCTTCCCCTTGTGGAAACCTGCTCCGATGTTGGCGTTCGCGTGCTCGTTGCGACTCGACCACGCGACGACGAAGGCAACTTGTTGGATGTCTTCGGGCCCGCTGCAGAAGTCATTAACCTTGATAGTTCAGAGTTCTTCGAAGAAACAGATCTTGCCGCCTACGCGGAGGCTACGCTACGCCTCCTGGGAGATGAGAGACCAGGCAATCCATACCTGGACCACAAGGTAGCAAGTCCTATTGCTCGTAGAATCGCTGAACTTTCTGAGAGAAACTTCCTCGTAGCGGGTTTGGTCGCTCGCACCCATGGTTTGTATGATGACGTTGCGATCAGGCCTGAGGATGTATCTTTTACACCGACGGTCGAAGCGGCTTTGAGGAATTACTTGCAAAGGCTTCCCGATGTTGGAAGCGTCAAGGCAGAGGTTGCACTTTCAGCACTCGCTTACGCTGAAGCCCCCGGGTTCCCTATCGATCTCTGGAAAACGGCAGTAGCGGCTATATCGGGTATTGACCTAAGCGTCGCTGAGGTCAAGAATTTTGCTCGCTCGTCTGCCGCTAATTTCTTGATCGAAACTAGCAGTATTGATGAGGTGAGCCAATATCGCCTCTTCCATCAAGCATTGAATGATGCCTTGATTGCAGGCCGCCGCGATGGGTCATCAAGGAAAGAGGATGAGCGCGCCATCGCCAGGTCGTTTATCGCGGAAGGGCGATCTCTGCGTTGGCAGAATTGTTCACCTTACATGTTCAAGTCTCTCCCCAATCATGCTCACCGCGGCGGGATTCTGGATGAGATACTTGTTGATAACGAATACCTACTGCGCTGTGATCTACCGAGAATCATTCCCCTAGCAGATGATGGAGCGAGTGAGGCCACTCGCCACCGTGCCCAATTGCTCAGGAAAGTCCCTCAGGCAATTGGCGCGACTCCCGAGGAGCGAGTTTCGCTATTCAGCGTTTCCGAATTGCAGGAGCGTCTGGGAAGTAACTTTAAGGAGTACCCAGCACACACTCCCTACAGGGCCGAGTGGACCACGGTGACGCCTAGATCAGAGGAGGTTACGCTCGAGGGTCACACTGGCGGCGTTGGAGCATTGTGCGCCGTGAAGGCTGGAGGGCGCCAGCTACTAGCGAGCGGTAGTGAGAACGGAAACCTGCGTCTATCTGACCCTTCGAGTGGAGAAACAGTCAGAGTGCTGGAGGGCCACGCCGGCACAGTGATCGCGCTCTGCAGCATCCAGACCGGAGGCCGGACCCTGCTGGCAAGCATCACGGCGGATTCCACTACCTCTGCGACTCGAAGGGCAAACGAGGTATGGCTGTGGGATCCGACAACTGGCATTAAGATTCGCGCACTCAACAACGACTCAAAAGAGGCTGCCGACACAGACGCGTTTGCCCTACGGAGTGTTCGTGTGGGAGGAAATGATCTCCTCGCGATGGCACACTTCAGTGGTCGTGTTTCTATCTGGGATCCACTGTCAGGACGGTGCCTCCGTACGGTTTCGTCTGTGAACTGGGTAGAGGCGATATGCACCGCGACATTGGAGAGTCGCGAATTCCTAATCTGCTCAGAAGCAGGAGATATAAGCATAGTTGACCCGCGATCCGGGGGAATTGTCCGGAGGTTGGGGGAGGAGGACGAGGGGGATATAAGTAAGGATTACTACACCGGCGAACAAGAAATAAATTCAATATGTCAAGTCGTCGTTGGTGGTATCCCCTGTGTTGCTAGTGCTTCAACCATGGGCGTTACGCTAAGGCGTCTAGACAGTGGCAGAGCAACGCTAACAATCGAAGCTCCAGATGAGGCTATTCGAGGGGTCTGCGTCGTAAACGATGGGGAAACTGATCTACTAGCAGGATTTTGCAACGAGGTCATCCTCCTCTGGTGTCCTCAAACTGGACGAGTGGTTCGTCGTCTCAAGGGACACACCGAGGATGTCCTTGCTATCTGCAGTGTTCAAGTCGGCCGACGTGCCATGTTGGCGAGTAGCGGGGTCGATAACTCGGTTCGGCTCTGGGACCCGAATGCAGCCATAGGTCATACACTGTCTGAGCTTACGCACGGGGTCCACACAGTGCAGAGCTTCTCGCTTCAGTCGCGCCCTTCGGTCTTGTCTTGTGATTACAACGGTGCGGTCCGTCTGTTGAGTGTAAAGTCGGGAAAGACGGTGCGTCTGATCCGGCGTGGCCCGCAGGGCGTCGGGTCTGTGCTCTCTTCCCAAGTTGCTGGTAAACAAGTGGTACTGACGGGTGGGTTGGACGGGACCATTCGAATGCGTGAACCACTTGCACTGGATGAGTTCGTACCGATTTTTCAATCGCATACGGCACCGGTCGTTGCCATGTGTCGCGTCAATGTTTTCGACTGGTCCCTCATCGCGAGCGCCGATCGGAGTGGGCTCATCTGTGTCTGGGACCCGATTTCCGGTGAGTGCGTATTGCGCATTGAAGATTGGTACAGCGCTGCCTACGATGTGTGCGGCCTGCCAAGCGGAGGTGACACGCTCATTGCTTGCGCGGGTGAAAATTGGACTGGAGGTTCACTTGCGATAATGAACCCAGTAACGGGCGAGGTTGTTCGCAAACTCTGTGATCAACCAGACTGGGTGTTATGCGTCGAGGGATTTGAGGTCAACGGCAGCAATTTTTTGGTCACCGGGGGTAGGGATACCCTGGTTCGGATATGGGATCCATTGAGTGGTAATCCTATTGCAACCTTGGAAGGACATACTGACTGGGTCACCTCTGTTGCGCTATTCCGCTCTCGGGGTGCGACCATTTTGGTGAGTGGAGGCGACGATAGAACAGTGCGACTCTGGGACCCAGTTGAGCACAGGCGGTTGATGGAGATCCCCGTTTATCATCCCGTCACGTCCATTTCCCAAGTGGGGCGATCTCTTGTCGTGGGGTCCAGCGCCGGCATTCTCTCCTTGTCGATTGATATGCAATTGCATGAATTGCGGCGATAATCGCAGTTCTGCGGGCAGACGTGCGGCGGAGGGCTCCCCTTAACCCCCTTCACCTGCGGCCTCTCCATCGCTAGATACCCCTAGGGCACGCCGGGGGGATGGGGCTCCGAGAACAGTCGCAGGATTTTAATGGAGTAGAGAAACTTTTACCGCGCTCGCACAGCGACGACTTTCAAGACAGGTCGGCGTGTAGGGGCTATTCGGGGCCTGACCTGCGCATTTCCGGGATCCGGCGCGGTGTGCGGCGTACCTGGCCCACAGGCCCGTCAGAGCTCCGACTCTGCAAAAGCACGGGCAACGCTGTTCATGTCGACGACGACCACGTCCGCGCCGGCCTCGGCGAGGGCGACCGCCTTCGTCGGCTTGTTGGCGAAGCCGACGCTTCGCGCCGACGCTGCGCGGGACGCCTCGATGTCGGTCACGGAGTCGCCAATGAGGACCGTCCGCTCAGGGGGCACACCAAGACGCGAGGCCACTTCGAGCAGGGGGTGTGGTGACGGCTTCATGAGGTCCGGCCGCAGAACCGGGCGACCGACCACCTCATCAACGACGCTCAGGATCCGGTTCAACGAGAGGTAAGCCCGCACGCACTCGGCAGAGTTGTTGCTCACGACCGCCACGCGCCGACCCGACTCGCGCGCGGCCTTTATGCTCTCGACGGCCCCGTCGGTCGGCGGCCCGGCGACGCTGACCGGCTTGATCTCCGCCTCTGTGAGCGCCGCTTCGACGACAGCAAGGGCCGCCTCCCCACCCCCCACCGAAAGGCGGTGGACCTCCATCGGGTCGTCCGTGGCGCGCGCTGCACCTTCGAGCGCCGGGGTAAGCCCGACGAGCATCTCCGCGAGTTCGTGGGCCACACCGGGGGCGGGGAGCCCCCGGAAGACGTGACAGATGGGGCCGTCGAAGTCGAAGCTACTGCCGTGAACTGGTACGACTTCGCTGTCCAGTTCGCCGACGTCCAATGGGACCGGACGGCCGGCAACAGCCGGAAGAACACGTCCAAGGCGCTGACGGCAACCACCATCGCTCTGCTGCGAACGCCATCAACAGGCTTTCGGCCTGTCGACGTGCGCACGGCACTCCGTGAGTTCGCCTTCAACACCAAGCGGCGCGAGGAGGCGCCGCCGGAGGTATTGGCCATCCTCAAGTGGGTGGAACGGAACACACTGTCCATGGCGGCCTGGGAGGACCCGGCCAAGGTCGATGGAGTGCTGCGCGCGTTCGATATTCGGCTGGACGGCACACGCGCTGCCGCCAGCTCCGTCAAGCGCAACCGGCGCGTTCTCAACGTCGCCATGGAGCACGCCGTGAAGCGCAAGGTCCTGAGGACGAACCCCCTGCCGAAGGGCAGGGGAACCGCGCCGAGGACATCGTCTGCGGTGGACAAGCGGGCACTCCTGAATACCGGCCAGGCCGCCCGGCTGCTGGGGTGGGTACGCAGCCGTCCCCGCGGTGGTCCCCGACTGCATGCAATCTTTGCGCTGCTCTACTACGCCGGTCCGCGCCCCGAAGAGGCAGTGGCGATGCGCGTGAGGGACGTTCGGCTGCCCGACCCAGACTCTGCGGACCAGTGGTGCGAGCTGCTTTTTCACACAGCTCAGCCGGAGGTCGGCAAGAACTGGACCGACACCGGGGCCATCCACGAGGAGCGGGGATTGAAGGGGCGAGCCGCGGACGACACCCGCGTCGTCCCCGGGCATCCGTCGCTCACGCGGATTCTGCGCGAGCACATCAAAGCCGAGGAACTGAAGCCGAGCGACCTGCTGTTCCAGGGGGAGAAGGGCGAGCTGCTCGCAGGCTCCGTCATTCGCCGGGCCTGGCGATCCGCTCGTGCGAAGGTCCTCACCCCTGATGAGTTCGCCTCACCCCTGGGCAAGCGGGTGTACGACCTGCGGCACACGCGGCTGACGAAGTGGCTCAACGACGGCATTCCGTCGGCACAGGTCGCGGAGTGGGCGGGGAACAGCGTGCCGGTCCTGCTGGCCATCTACGCCCGCTGCGTGTCCGGTCAGCTCTCCGAACTCAAGAAGCGGATGGAAGCCGGGGAAGACCTCCCCGACCTGCCTGACGAGGGCTGATGGGGGCGCGGAGACCTTCTCCGTGCATTCTCCGTAGCCACCCGTAGAAACCCGGTGGCAACCGGACAGCGCCGGACCCTCCCCACCTTGACTGGGGGTCGGTCCGGCGCTTATGCGTTCTCTACGCCGCCCTCGCTACGGTGCGGTGACCTGCCAAAAAGGCCCTCCCGAGGGAGGGCCTGATGTCGTACGGGCAAAGTGCCCCCGGCAGGACTCGAACCTGCGGCCAAGCGCTTAGAAGGCGCCTGCTCTATCCACTGAGCTACGGGGGCCGGGTGGTGGCCTCGGTGGCCTGGAGCCCTGGGGCCGGACCGGTCCGTGACCTTGCCGGGACAAGGATAGGGCTCCGTTCGCCTTGACCCGGTTGCATCACCTGCGTGGCACGATGTGTAGGTTCGGTGAAGCGAACCGATAATCGCAGGTAGGCGCCGCTCGCGCATCGCTTTTGACGCCTCGCGCCCCGGGTGTTGTGCACTCGTTATGCCTGCGTCCCACTCGCCCCCTCTGTCCCGGCGGCGCCATCGGCGCGCAGAGGTGGCTATACGCTTCAAAAAGGCGCCAAAATTGGGCATTCTTCGCATGTGGTGACCATGGACGTACGGCCTCAGCTCATCGACGCACTTTCCGCCCTGCGCGACCGTGTCGCCGCCGTGCGTCTCCCACTCCCGCTCCCCGGGGTGACACGTGCCCGGCAAACCAGGGTCGAGCTGCTCGCACAGCTCGACGACTACCTGCTTCCCCGGCTCAAGGATCCCGAAGCGCCCGTGCTCGCGGTCATCGGCGGATCCACCGGCGCCGGGAAGTCGACGCTCGTCAATTCGCTCGTGGGGCGGCAGGTCAGTGAGGCCGGGGTGCTGAGGCCAACCACCCGGATCCCCGTCCTTGTCTGCCATCCGGATGACCATCACTGGTTCGCCGGGGGCAGGGTGCTGCCGCAGCTGACCCGGGTCTGGCTGCCGCCGGGGGAGTCCATGGACCCCGGCCTCTGCGACGAGCTCGACGGGCTCCACGACGGGGCGGAGGAGGACGGGACCACACTGCGGGTCGAGACCGCCGCGAGTCTGCCGCGTGGGCTCGCGCTGCTCGACGCCCCCGACATCGACTCGCTCGTCGTACGGAACCGGGTGCTGGCCGCCGAACTCATCTGTGCCGCCGACGTCTGGGTCATGGTGACCACCGCCTCCCGGTACGCCGACGCGGTGCCGTGGCATCTGCTGCGTACCGCGAAGGAGTACGACGCCTCGCTCGTCACCGTGCTCGACCGGGTGCCGCACCAGGTGATCGACGAGGTCTCGCGGCAGTACGGGGCGCTCCTCACCAAGGCGGGACTCGGTGAGGTGCCGCGGTTCACCATCCCGGAACTGCCCGAGTCGGCGGGCGGCGGCAGCGGGCTGCTGCCCACCACCGCGGTTGCCCCCCTGCGCGCCTGGCTCAGCCACCGTGTACAGGATCCGGCGGCCCGCCAGCAGGCGGTGGGGCGTACGGCGGCCGGGGTCATCGACTCGATGGACGTGCGGATGCCGGAGCTGGCCGGCGCCGTCGCCGCACAGCACGCCGCGGCCGTGCGGCTCACCGGTGTGGTCGAGGACGCCTACCAGAAGGAGAGTGCACGGGTCCGGCGGCGGGTGGAGAGCGGTGGCGTGCTCTCCGGGGACGCCCGTACCCGATGGCGCGGATACCCGCACTTCAGCACATCCGAGGAACTTCTCGAAGCGCTGGTGGACAGCCTCGCCGCGCTGCTGCAGTGCGCTGCGGCCGCCGCGGACGAGCAGATCCGTACCGCCTGGCAGCGCGAACCAGCAGCCGGTGTGTTCGGGTTCGGGGACTCGGGCCGGGAAGCCGGGGGATGGGGGCCCGCCGAGGACGTCCGGGGCCGGATCGCCATGGCCGCACGGCGGTGGCGGCGGGTCCTGGAGGAGCTGGCCGAGGAAGAGGTGCGCCGACTGGAACGCAGCGCCGCACCCGACGCCGAGACGGTGGCCGCGCTGCTGGCCGCCGCGCTGCTCGGCGGCCGTCGCGCCCGCAGCGCCGGGGAGCAGCTCGCCGAACGTATCGGAGCCCAGGGCGCGCTGCGGCTGCGCGACAAGGGCGGGGCCCTGCTGACCAGCTGTCTCGACCGGGTGCTGGGCAGCGAGCGCGACCGGCGGCTGGCGCCGCTCGACGCGCTCGACGTGGCCCCGGAGCCGCAGGCCGAACTGATTGCCGCGCTGTCCGTACTGCAGAAGGAGAGGGGGCAGCATTGACTGCCGTCACTGACCAGGATCACGGCCAGGAACAGGGCGAGGCCGGTGGTGTCGTCGTATGCCAGGGCCGGCACGTCACCGCGTCCGAGGGCCGGTGGGACGACGGGCTCATCGCCCGGCGCGCAGCGGCCCTCGCCATGGACCCCGAGGACCCCGAGCCCGAGGCCGTCCCCGACGACGTACGTCCTCAGGTCGAGGCGTACGTAGCCTCCGGCGGCCCGCTCCGGCCGCGGCTCGACGCGCTGCGCGAACTCGTCGGGCTGTCCCGGGCCCGCCTCGACGGGACCACGCTCGCCGAGGCGGGGCGCGTACTCGACGAGGCCGCCGCACGACAGCGGCTCTCCTCACGGCACACCGTCGTCGCCATCGCCGGGGCGTCCGGCAGCGGCAAATCGACGCTCTTCAACTCCCTGGCGGGTGCACAGATCTCCGAGACCGGGCTGCGGCGGCCGACCACCGCCGCACCCCTTGCCTGCTCCTGGACCGACGGCGCCGCCGGACTGCTCGACCGGCTGGCCATCCCGGGACGCCTCAGGCGCAGGCCGCAGCAGGGCGGTACGGAGGCGGACGAGGCGCTCCAGGGGCTTGTCCTCGTCGATCTGCCCGACCACGACTCGGCAGCGGCCGGGCACCGCGAGCAGGTCGACCGGGTGCTGGCCCTGGTCGACGCGGTGATCTGGGTCGTCGATCCCGAGAAGTACGCGGACGCCGCCCTGCACGAGTGCTATCTGCGGCCGCTGGCCGGCCACGCGGAGGTCACGTTCGTCGTCCTCAACCAGGTGGACCGGCTGCCCGGTGACTCCGCCGACCAGGTCCTCGACGACCTGCGCAGGCTCCTCGACGAGGACGGCATGGCGCTCGGCGAACACGGCGAACCGGGCGCCACCGTCCTGTCGCTGTCCGCGCTCACCGGCGAAGGCGTCGGTGAACTGCGTGAGCTGCTCGGCCGGTTCGTGCAGGAACGCGCAGCAGCGGCGCGCCGGCTCTCGGCCGATGTGGACGCCGCGGCGGCGGAGCTGCGGCCGGTGTACGTCGCCGAGGGGCGGCCGGGGCTCGGGGAACGGGCCCGCGAGGAGTTCGCCGACCGGCTGGGGGAGGCGGTGGGCGCGGCCGCGGCCGGTGAGGCCGCCGAACGTGAGTGGCGCAGGAACGCCGGACGCGCCTGCGGGACGCCGTGGCTGCGGCTGTGGCGGTGGTACGAGTCCACCCGGCGGCCGGGAAGTCCGGACCGGGCGGCGGCCATGCCGGCGCCCGCGGAGGAACAGCTGACCGCCCGACAACGCGTTGAGCAGGCGGTACGGACGGTGGCGGACGCCGCCGCGGACGGGCTGCCGGGTCCCTGGGCGCAGGCGGTCCGCGAGGCCGCGGTGCAGGGGGCGACGGGGCTGCCGGAGGCGCTGGACGATCTGGTCGGGAAGGCCGGAACGGTGGGGCCCGGGCGGGCCAGGGGCGCGGGCGACGACGCGGGGCGCGGTACCGCGGCCGCAGTCGGCGGTGGGGGCGTGGTGGCCACCGGTGTGGCCGGTGCATCGGGTGTGGCGCACAGCGGGCGGGTGGGAGGCAAGCCGCCGAGGCCCGCGTGGTGGCCCGCCGCCGTGCTGGCGCAGGCGTCCATGACGCTGCTGCAGATCTTCGGCGGGCTCTGGCTGGTCGGCCAGATCATCGGCGTGATCGAACCGGGACTGCTCACGCCCGCGCTGGTGATGCTGGCGGGCGTGATCGGCGGTCCACTGGTCGAGTGGTCGTGTGCCGCAGCAGCCCGGGGGCCCGCCCGGCGGTACGGGCAGGAGGCCGAGCGGTGTCTGCGCGAGGCGGCTGCGGCCGTCGGCCGGGCGAAGGTGCTCGATCCGGTGGCGGCCGAACTGGTGCGGTACCGGGAGGTGCGCGAGCGGTACGTGACGGTGACGGAGTTTTCCACAACCGGTCGGTAGTACACAGCCCTCAGCAGGATCCCCGCCTCCCCTTCAGCATGAGATCTGTGACCGCGCAGCAGCGGTCACGGAGCCGAAGGGGAGGCGGAGGCATGAACGAGACCGTGGTGACGCTGGTGGGCAATGCGGCGACCGGGGTGGAATTCCGGGAGACCGCGACCGGGGGAATGGCGCGATTCCGGTTCGCCGTGACGGCCCGCAGATGGGACCGGGAGAAACAGCTCTGGACGGACGGGCACACCAGCTTCTACACCGTGTGGGCGTGGCGCACACTGGCGGCGAATCTCGCGGGCTCGGTCTCCGTCGGAGAACCGCTGCTCGTGCACGGCCGGTTGAAGGTGCGCGAGGAGGAACGGGACGGACAGCGCCGGACGTTCGTGGACATCGAGGCGGTGGCGGTCGGACACGATCTGACACGGGGGACGGCGGCGTTCCGGCGGGTGCTGCGGGGTGACCCGACGCTGACGGCACGACCGGGCAGGAGGGACGGGCCGGACGGGGCGGGAGATGTGAGGGGAAGGGGGAAGGATGCCGAGCGGGGGCGGCGGCGGGCGGCAGTCGCAACGGGGGAGCCGACGGGGACACCGGTGCAGACGCCGGTGGGGATGATGATGCGTCAGGAGCCCATCCCTGAGCTGGCGTCGGCACCGTGACGCCGCTCGGGGTGGGGGAGCGGGGGGCGGCGGCGGGCGGTAAACCGTTCCGGCGATAACGATTCTGATTCGGAATGGTTGTACGACAGTATTGACGGGGGACTGTGCCTCGTCTCCTCCTTAGGATTCCCCAGTACTCATCGGGTACTTGAGTCGGCTGGCGGGGCAATCCCCACACGCGCATCAGGCGCGGAAGGCCCCGCCCGGAGGGGACATCTGTGTTTTCTGCTTCTTCAGCGACCTTTTCATCGTCCAATGCGGGGGCGAATCCGCCACGGGGCCGGGGCATTGCCCGGCTGGCCGCATCGGTGGCGGCATCCGGACTCGTCATAGCCGGGGCCCTCGTCGGCGCGGGCACTGCGATCGCCGACGAGGTGCCCCAGCACCAGGGCGGTGCCAGCGCGGTCCTGGACGGGTTGAAGACCTACGACCGGGCCGTGCTCACCACGAACGGGAAGAAGCAGGAACTGCCCGCCGGGCTCTTCGAGATGACCGTCGACGGCGGCGGCAAGCTCAAGACGTACTGCATCGACATCCATAACCCCACCCAGGACCAGGCGAAGTACCTGGAGACCCCCTGGAACCAGACGTCGCTCGGCGCCAACAAGAACGCGGGCCGGATCCGCTGGATCCTGGAGCACTCCTACCCGCAGATCGACGACCTCGCGGCGCTCGCCGAGAAGGCCGGCACCGGGCCGCTCACCGAGCGGACCGCGGCGGCGGGCACCCAGGTCGCCATCTGGCGCTACTCGGACGACGCCGATGTCGAGGCCGCCGACAAGCAGGCCGAGAAGCTCGCCGACTGGCTGGGGGAGCACGCCGAGGACGTCGCCGAGCCCAAGGCGTCCCTGGCTCTCGACTCGGCCGCGGTCTCCGGCCGGTCCGGTGAGCGGCTCGGGCCGGTCACCGTCCGCACCAACGCCGGCCAGGTCTCGGTGACCCCGCCCGCCGACTCCGCCAGCGGCGTCAAGGTCACCGACAAGAGCGGCAAGCCCGTCACCGCCGCCGCCAATGGCGCCGAGCTCTACTTCGACGTCCCGGCGCGCGCCGCCGACGGCACCGCCTCGCTGACCGTCCAGGCCACCACCTCGGTGCCGGTCGGCCGGGCCTTCGCCGGAGTGACCAAGAGCCAGACGCAGATCCTGGCCGGCTCCAGCGAGTCCACGGTCTCCGCGACCGCCACCGCGACCTGGGCCAAGAAGGGCGCGATCCCCGCGGTCACCGCGAAGAAGAACTGCGCCAAGGGTGGCGTGGACGTCACCGCGAGCAACGAGGGCGACGAGGCGTTCACCTTCGAGCTGGCCGGCATCAAGCACACCATCGAGGCCGGCGCGTCCGAGACGGTGACCGTCCCGGTCGCCGAGGACCAGGCTTACGACTTCACGATCACCGGTCCTGGCGGGTTCACCCAGACGTTCAAGGGCGTCCTGGACTGCAAGACCACCGGCAGCTCCACCGGCGGCCTCGACACCCAGACCCTCGCCCAGCCCGCCCCGGCCACGGCCGGCGGCAGCTCGGCCGGTACCGGGGGCGACCTCGCCGAGACCGGCAGCTCGAGTGCCACTCCGGTGATCGCGGGCATCGCCATCGCCCTGGTCGTCGTCGGCGGCGGCGCGGTCTTCCTCCTTCGGAAGCGGAAGACGCAGACCACCGCGGAGTAAACAAAGAGTGACGCATCGGGCCAACACCGTCACGATGCGCTGATGGCAGCCCCGGTACGCCCACGCGCACCGGGGCTGCCGCGTACCGGAAGGCACCCATGGGGCGCGGGAGCGCCCCGCGGCGCGTGGCTGCGGGGCGCCTTGTGGGGTCTAGTCGACCGCCTGGCCGTCGTGTGTACCGCCCACGCAGGGGTTGCCCGGCAAGTCGATCCGGGGCTCTCCGCCGCCCTCCCTGCACTGAGAAGGGCTGACGACGGATGGGGCACCCTGGGCGGTGGCGGTGGCGACACCTGTGAGGCCGAGTCCGGCGAGGGCTGCCGTGGCGATGACGGCGGCGAGGATTCGTCGAATGCGCATTTGGTTCCCCTTTCACGGATTGCCTCGGTCGGGGCACTAGTCAGCTTGATCTTCACCAATGTGGGTGGCACCTCATATTGCGCCATTCGGGTGACAGTGCTGTCGGGTGCGGGGTCGGTGACGTGACCCGTCGGACAGGCCCTGGAACGAGTCGGACAGGCCCTGGAACGAAGAGACCACCCCGGCCGGAAGGGGCGTTTCTTTGTTGTTCCGAGATCAGAAGGCTTCTGACATCCACGGCTGACATCAACGAGGACGGACAGCGGCACACAACGGTGCCCCTGGGTGACCGTCGGGCCGGCCGACGACAGCACCAGGGGCGGGCGTGGATCGAACTCCTCATGCGGTGCTCATCTCCGCGCAGCGGCGCGGAGCCAGTCGGTGAGCGTGGAGAAGTCGGCGTCCGTGAGCCCTTTGGTTCGGTCGACGCGATGCAGAAGCGACTGCCCAGGGTGTTGGGCAGCGACCCAGAGGCGGTCCATGGCGCTGATCTCGTCGTCGATCCAGATGAACGGCCGGCGGTCGGCCCACTCGACAAGGTGGCGGGTCTTCCAGTGCAGGCCGCGCGGGCTGTCGTCGGCGCAGGCGTCCGGCCACTCCACCACGGGCAGCTTCGGCAGTCCGAGGCGTGGGGCGACGGCCTCGTTCGCATCGTCCATCCATGTCGTAGCCCACACGAGACGGCGGCCCAGGGCCAGGAGACGCGGCCCGATCCCGGGAGCAAGCCGATCAAGCAGCGGGTTCCCCTGATCGAGAGATGCCGAGGAGCCGGAAACGGTGGCCTGCCGTGGACCGTACGACGTCCCGAACGGGATGAGTGGACCGTCGACGTCGAGGAAGAGGACGGGGCGCTCCGCTGCGCTTGTCACAGCGGCACGACAGCGCGGCGCGGAGAGGGCAATCTGGTTCCTGGGCCGTCCCTGGGCCGTCCGAGGCCCCGGGGCCGACCAACGGCGACCGACAGTGACAGACGAGCTACCGCCGCCGGCAGCGACCCCCAGGTCAGAGCCCCCCGACCGCACGGGTTTCCGCACAGGGGTGGCGGTACGGCAAGATGGGGTGTATCTGCCCACACATCGATAGCCGGACGGTTTCTCTTGGCTGAGTACATCTACACCATGCGCAAGACGCGCAAAGCGCACGGCGACAAGGTGATCCTCGATGACGTCACCCTGAACTTCCTGCCCGGCGCGAAGATCGGTGTCGTGGGCCCCAACGGCGCCGGCAAGTCCACGGTGCTGAAGATCATGGCGGGCCTGGAGCAGCCGTCCAACGGTGACGCGTTCCTGTCGCCCGGGTTCAGCGTCGGCATCCTTATGCAGGAGCCGCTGCTCGACGAGTCGAAGACGGTGCTGGAGAACGTCCAGGACGGCGCCGCCGAGATCATGGGGAAGCTCACGCGCTTCAACGAGGTCGCCGAGCTCATGGCGACGGATTACTCGGACGCGCTGATGGAGGAGATGGGCAAGCTCCAGGAGGACCTGGACCACGCCAACGCGTGGGACCTGGACGCCCAGCTGGAGCAGGCCATGGACGCCCTGGGCTGCCCGCCCGGCGACTGGCCGGTCGTCAACCTCTCCGGTGGCGAGAAGCGCCGCGTCGCGCTCTGCAAGCTGCTGATCGAGGCGCCGGACCTGCTCCTCCTCGACGAGCCCACCAACCACCTCGACGCCGAGTCGGTGAACTGGCTGGAGCAGCACCTCTCGAAGTACACGGGCGCCGTCGTCGCCGTGACGCACGACCGGTACTTCCTGAACAACGTCGCCGAGTGGATCCTCGAGCTGGACCGCGGCCGCGCGCTCCCGTACGAGGGCAACTACTCCACGTACCTCGACAAGAAGGCCACCCGCCTCAAGGTCGAGGGCCGCAAGGACGAGAAGCGCGCCAAGCGGCTCAAGGAAGAGCTGGAGTGGGTCCGCTCCAACGCCAAGGGCCGGCAGACCAAGTCCAAGGCGCGTCTCGCCCGGTACGAGGAGATGGCGGCCGAGGCGGACAAGATGCGGAAGCTGGACTTCGAGGAGATCCAGATTCCGCCGGGCCCGCGGCTCGGTTCCATCGTCGTCGAGGTCGAGAACCTCTCGAAGTCCTTCGGCGACAAGGTCCTCATCGACGACCTGTCGTTCACGCTGCCGCGCAACGGCATCGTCGGCGTCATCGGTCCGAACGGTGCGGGCAAAACCACGCTGTTCAAGATGCTCCAGGGCCTGGAGACGCCGGACTCCGGTGGCATCAAGATCGGCGAGACCGTCAAGATCTCCTACGTGGACCAGAGCCGCGCCAACATCGACCCCAAGAAGACCCTCTGGGCGGTCGTGTCGGACGAGCTCGACTACATCAACGTCGGCCAGGTCGAGATGCCGTCGCGGGCGTACGTCTCCGCGTTCGGCTTCAAGGGCCCGGACCAGCAGAAGCCGGCCGGTGTGCTCTCCGGTGGTGAGCGCAACCGCCTCAACCTGGCGCTGACGCTCAAGGAGGGCGGCAACCTGCTGCTCCTCGACGAGCCCACCAACGACCTCGACGTCGAGACCCTGTCCTCGCTCGAGAACGCCCTGCTGGAGTTCCCGGGCGCCGCTGTGGTCATCTCCCACGACCGCTGGTTCCTGGACCGCGTCGCCACGCACATCCTGGCGTACGAGGGCGACTCCAAGTGGTACTGGTTCGAGGGCAACTTCGAGTCGTACGAGAAGAACAAGGTCGACCGCCTCGGTGCGGACGCGGCCCGCCCGCACCGCGCCACGTACAAGAAGCTCACGCGAGGCTGATCGTCTTGGCTCGTCACATCTACAGCTGCCCGCTGCGCTGGTCGGACATGGATGCCTTCGGCCACGTCAACAACGTGGTCTTCCTCCGCTACCTGGAGGAGGCGCGCATCGACTTCATGTTCCGGCTGGCGCCGGGGGACGGCTCGCCGTCCTTCGCCGGCGGGTCCGTCGTGGCCCGGCACGAGATCGACTACGTGCGCCCGCTGGTCCACCGGCACGCGCCGGTGACCGTCGAGTCCTGGGTCACGAAGATAGGTGCCGCGTCCCTGACGATCTCGTACGAGATCAAGGACCCGGACCAGGTGTATGTACGGGCCTCGACCGTCGTCGTGCCGTACGACCTGGCAGCGGAGCGACCCCGGCGGATCTCCGCGGAGGAGAAGCTCTTCCTCCAGGAGTACCTGGCCGAGGAGCCCGCCGCCGTATGACGGTGTCCGTGCAGTCGCTGCACTTCGCGGATGCGAGGGAGGCGGCGGATCTCGCCGCCTTCCTCGTCCGCCTGCTGCACTACGACCGGGCGGCCGCCGTCCGGTTGCAGGCGGGCGGCGGCGCACTGGCCGTGTTCGGCCGGCCGCCGTCGTTCGAGGTCCTCGCGATCCGGACGGCGCGGCTGGCCGGCCCGGTCGACTTCGACATCACCGTGTCCGCCGGTGAACTCCTCGAATCGCTCGACGTCGAGGCGGGTGATTTCCGTGGCGGGCTGCCGGCGCCCGTCACCGGGCCGCCGTGGACGGGGCTGCTCCCGCCGCGCACCGGCTGGCAGGAACGGCCCGGACTGCCCGGCGCCGTCTCCCTGCGCACCGCCGTCACGGCCGCGGTGGCGGAGTTCCGCTCCCGCGACGAGGCGCTGCCCGAGGACCGCCGCACCAGAGCGGAACGGGACCTGATCGGCCGCGAGATCTGGTCGCGCACGGTCGGCGGTACCCCGCTTCCGCTGCGGGCCGTCCACGCCGCCCAGTCCCTCGGCTTCCTCCGCTCGGCGCCGGACTTCCCGGTCGCTCTGCTCGCGGCCGGGACCTGGCTGCGGCTGCGTACCCCGTTCGGCTCGATCGCGTTGCGTGGTCCGGGCAGCGGACTCGGCACACTCGCGGTGACGGTGGGCGCGGGCTGAGCACCGGTGGGCCGATGACACGGCCCAGCCGCCCGGTGGCCGCGGCCGCGGTTGACGAGCGGTCCGAAGACGGGCTGGGCAGCGCGGCTGCGCTCCATGTCGGCCCAGTACGCCTCCGGGTCCTTCGGCCAGCCGCTGGCCAGTCAGCCGCTGTCGCCGCCCTGAGGGGCGCGCACGGCGAGGCAACACGGGGCCACCTGGCCGGAGCTCCCTGGGGCCGGCACCAGCAACTCCGGTTACGGGTGCGGCTGGTCGTCCGGCCACACCCCGATGTGGTCCTGCTCCAGCTCCAGCATCACGCGGTGCTCCATCCCCAGCGTCTCGGTGTAATCGGCGGGCAGCTGCAGCCGCCCCGCGCGGTCGAGCATCGCGTACTCGCGGGCCACCTGGGACTCCTGGCCCGTCGCCGCATCCACCTCCGTACGGCGCAGCACCTCGGACGACGTGCGGCCGTCGCGGATGGCGACCGTACGGCGGACCTCGCTCGCCACCGCCTGGTCGTGGGTGACGATCACGATGGTCGTCCCCAGCTCCTCGTTGGCCCGGCGGAACGCGGCGAACACCTGCTCGCCCGTCGCCGAGTCCAGCTCGCCGGTCGGTTCGTCGGCGAGCAGCACCGAGGGGTTGTTGGCGAGCGCGACCGCGATCGCCACCCGCTGCTGCTGGCCGCCGGACATCTGCGGGGGCCGCCGGTCGCGGCAGTCCGCGACCTCCAGCATCTGCAGCAGCGACTCGGCGCGCGCGGCGCGTTCGCGGTTCCGGCCGCGGCCGCGCAGCTGCATGGGCAGCGTGACGTTCTGGACGGCGGTGAGGTAGGGGAGCAGGTTGCGGGCGGTCTGCTGCCAGACGAACCCGACGACGTCCCGGCGGTAGCGGAGCCGTTCCTTCGTGCCCATCGACAGCAGATCGCAGCCCGCGACCTTCGCCGACCCGGCCGTCGGCACGTCGAGGCCCGCCAGAATGTTCATCAGGGTCGACTTGCCGCTGCCGGACGCCCCGACGAGTGCCATCAACTCGCCCTCGGTGACCAGCAGATCGAGGCCTTGGAGGGCCTGCACCTCGACTCCGTCCGCGGTGAAGATGCGGACCAGCCGATCGCAGGCGATCAGTGCGTCGTGCCCGTACGAGGGCCGGTTGCGGCGTGCGGCGGCCCGCTGTTCGAGCTCCGCCAGCGTGGTCTCGGTCGTCGATGACGTCATCGCGTGTCTCCTGCCCTGAGTTCGGTGATCGATCCACGGCGCCCGGCCCACCAGGCCTGCACGGCTGCCACGGCGGCGGCGAGTGCGACCACTCCGAGCGCCGGAAGCGCCAGCGACCACGGGTCGGCCCGCAGCGGAGCGGTGTCGAGAACGTCGGATCCGGGCCCGCTGGACAGCGCCAGCTGGACGAGGTCGACGCCGGGTGCCAGCAGGGCGATCGTCGCCCAGCCGACGAGAAGCCCGCCGACCGCGGCCAGCAGTGCCTGCGGCATCGCCTCCAGGCCGAGGAGCCGTCGGCCCTGCCGGCGAGTGAGGCCCATGGTCCGCAGCCGGGCCAGCAGCGCGCTGCGTTCCGGTGCGGTCTGCAGCAGCGACAGCAGTACGGCGAGCAGCGCGTAGCCCGCGCCGGCCGCGATCGCCGCCGCGTAGATCCGCTCGGCACCCGACTGCATGGGGGTGTCGACGAACGCCGCGCGCTCCTCGGACCGCAGCACTACGAAGTACGTCGAGCCCGCCCGGTGCGTGGCCGCGCGCAGCGCCTGCGCGTCCAGGGAGTCCCCGGTGACCAGCAGGGTGGTGGTCTGCCGCTGGGTGAGGGACGCGGCGTCGACGATCACGAAGTTGTCGTTGTCGACGGCGGGCGTACGCGGCACCGTTCCGACGACCCGCACCTTGAAGTTCCCGGCCAGCGACTTGATGTCGCGGGGCCGTTCGCCGAGCTGCTCGGCCACGGTCGGCGACGCCAGGACGGGCAGCACTCGGTCCTCCGACGGCGGCGTGCCCTTCACGGGCGCCGCTCCGGTGGCCTTCAGCCGGTCCGCGGGGAACGGTCCGAGACCGGTCGCGCGGGCCAGCCTGGCGTACGTTCCCGGATCGACGCCGATCAGCGCGGTCTTCGCGTCGGTGCCGAGCCTGCTGGACGGCAGCGCAACGCTGTACTCGATCTGGACCGGCGTTACTTCCCGTACGCCTCGGGCCTTCCGTACGTCCCGGACCAGCTGGTCCGGCAGCGGCATCACGTCGCCCTCGCCGCTGATCCGGGCGTCCGCACCGGTGGCCAGCACCGCCGCGTCGTCCCGGGCGCCGGCGACCCCCGCCAGCACCGAGCCGCCGAACGCCGCCGTCGTCAGCGCGACCAGCAGCGCCAGCAGCGCCGGTATGCCGCTCGCCGACGCGCGCCCGGCACGGGCCAGTGAGAGGAAGCCGACCGCGCCCCGCAGCCGTGCGATGGAGCGGGAGGCGAGCCGTAGCGGCAGCGGGTACAGGCGGGCGAGGACCAGCGCCGCGATCAGCCCGACCAGCACGGGAGCGGCGCTGACCAGGAAGTCCGTCCCACCGTCCGCGGAGGTACCGCGGCGGCGCAAGGCGGCAACCGCGCCGACGGCCAGCACCAGCAGGGTGAGCTCGGCGACCGTGCGCCGCCGCGACGGGCGGGCGGTCATCATGTCGTCGCGGGCGCCGTGCAGCAGCGGTCTGCGGTGACCGAGCGTCGTATTCAGCGGCAGGGCAGCACAGACCAGGACGGCGACGGCTGCGGCCCCGATGGCCGCGGGCCACAGCCGGGCCTCGCCGACGGCGGCAACGGCGAGCAGCAGACCGAGCGCCGCCGCGGGCAGCGTCGTCACCGCGGTCTCGGCGAGCAGCCGCCCGCCGATGCCGCGCAGCGATCCGCCTCGTGAACGCAGCAGAGCCAGTTCGCTGTGGCGGCGGGCGGCGAGCAGGCCGCCCGTCATCAGCAGGACGACGGCGGCGACGGCACCGATTCCGACGGCGGCGACCGTGACGACCGGGCTGATCGCCGAACGCATCGCGTCGTAGTCGGTGAGGACCTGGTCCAGATCGGTCCTCAGTGTCGCCGCCGGACCGGCCAGCGCACGCAGCTTCAGCAGCTCGGGGCCGTTCTCCAGAGAAGCCACCCGGGAACGCAGCCGGTCCACGTCGAGCGCGGTGAGCCGGTCGGCGTCCGGAGCGATCCGCCAGTACGGCTCGGGTGTACCGGTCGTGGCGAGCAGCGCGGGCGCCGCGTCCGGCGGCAGCAGCAGGGCCGCCATCCAGTAGTAAAGAGGGTCGGTCTTGGTGGGCTTCGCGGCCAGCGCCGGAGTGCGCAGCAGGGGCTCGAACGACCAGTAGACGGCCTCCGGAAGCTTCGGGGCGACGATGCCGGTGATCCGTACGGTCAGCGGACGATCGCCCAGGGTCGGTACGGCGATCGTCGACCCCACCTTGATCCGCAGGGCCTTCGCGGTCGCTTCGGTGACCGCGGCCTCGACCTCCGTGGAGGCCGTGGTGACCTCGCCGTGGACGGTGGGCCAGGCGCCGTCGCGCAGCGTGGCGTGGGCCGGCAAGGCCGACGGGGTCACGTACGTCAGCTCGGGGTCGAGGCCGTTGGGCCGGGGCAGCCATTTCTCCCCGGCGGCGATCGTCTGCGTCGTGTGGATGCCGTAGGAGGACTGGGAGGCGTCGGCGCGCACCGGCTCGGGCAGCCCGGCGATGACCTTGTGGTGGACCGCGCCCAGCGCTGCCCCGCGCACTGCGGCCTCGCGCTCCGCGTCCACCCCCAGGGCGGGTGGCGGAGCGCTCAGCTCCAGCACGCTGCGCGTGGGGTTCTCGACGGTCAGCTTGTGGCGCAGCCCTTTGTTCTCGTACGCGTCGACGGCCCGCGGGAATGCGGCGGCGAGGAACGCGGTGAGCAGCACCAGCAACGCGAGCGCGCAGGCGGCCCCGGGTGCGGTACGCAGCCGGGTGCGAACCCACGGGGCACAGGCGCCGGCCCGGGCGATGGCTGCGGAACGACCGCTGTCGGAACGCGGACTCATGTCAGTTGTCCCCCCTGGTGGCGCAGCGAAATCGCCGGGTCGGCGCGGCGCAGGGCAAGCGCTGCCACGATCAGCAGCGGCAGCGCGGCGACGCCCGCCAGCAGCGCGACGACCTGCCCGGCCGGCAGCTGCACCAGCACGGGTGGCACCGGCTGGGCGGCCTGCCCGGTCAGCACGATGAGTGGCACGACGGCCTTGGTCAGTACGGCCCCGAGCGCGAACCCGACCAGCAGCGCGATGGCGATCAGCACGCTCTGCTCGGCGGCGACCATCCGGGCCAGCCCGCGGCGCGGCGCACCCAGCGCGCGCAGCACGGCGAATTCGGCGGACCGTTCGCGCTGCGACCCGACGGCGCTCACCGCGAAGCCGACCGCTGCCAGCGCGGCGGCGACGACGGCCACCGCGAGCAGCGCGGACTGCGGCCCTGCACCCAGCGGGTCGCCAAGCAGGTCCTGGGCCACCTCGTCGCGGACCATGACCTGCGCCGGGTCGGTGTCGGGTTGTTCACGGAGCGCGGCGGCGACCTTCCCGGCCTGGCCGGGGTCGGTGCTCAGCCACCATTCGGTGGCGGTGAGGACGGCGTTCGGGCGGTCTGCGAGGACCTGGCCGAGGGCCCTGAGGTCGATCAGCAGCGCGCCGCCGTCCCGGAGCCGGGACGCCTCGACGGCGGCTGCGGTGATGGCGGTGCCGGGCCCGGTGGTGGGCAGCTGACGGACCGACCGCACGATCTTCACCCGGACCGTTTCGCCGGCCAGCGTGACCTCGACGTCCTGGCCCACCTTCGCCCCGGACGCCTTGAGATAGGTGTCGTTGGCGATTGCCTGAACTGCCGGGGCCTTGGCGCGGGCTGCGGCGATCCGCACGTTGATGGCCGGCACCCCGTACACCAGATCCCTGGTCGGAACGAACCCGGTGGCGTATTCGGCCGTCAGCGGGGCCTGGTCGGACGCGGCCGCGTGGATGGGGCCGCGTGCGTGCGTCTCGTTGAAGAGGTTGGTGGTCAGGCTGCCCTGCCAGCTGAATCCGGCGGGGACGGGGACCGGCTGCTCGGTGCCGTCCGTGGTCACGGTCCGCAGCCGGTTCACGGAGAACCGGTGCGTCTCGCCCCGGTCGACGGGCTGACTGCCGGTCAGCTCGAACCCGGTCACGGCCAGCTCACTGGCGGCCGTCACCGCGAGCGACACGGGGTGCGCCCTGCCGTCGGCCGGTACGGCTCCGACGAGAACCCGGTACGGAATGCCGTAACGGTCCTCCAGCGCCATGGTGACCTGCGGGGCCATGTGGGACGGCGACGCCCGGTGCGGCGCCGAGGCCACGGTGGTCTGCAGGTCGAACCGGATCTCCCTGCTGCCCTTCGGCAGCAGCAGCCCGGCCCGCGCGCTCTTCGGCGGTGTGATCGAGTCGAACAGCCCGTCCGCCGACCCGTCGGCGAGATCGCCGCGCATCAGCATCCGCTCGTCGGCGTGCGCGGTGTCCAGGGCGATCACGTCGGCCGCGCGGTCGCCGGACAGGTCCACCGTCGTACGGAAAGCGGGCGCCGCCTCCCGTACCCCCGGCAGCTGTGCGTACGAGCCCGCCTTCGACGGATCGCTGGAGACCTTGCCCACCACGCGTACCGACGCACCGGCCCTGAAGTCGGCCTGATCGCTCTGCGAACGGTTCCAGGACGCGCTCTGCCCGATCGCCAGCATGCCCATCGCAGCAGAAAGGACCAGCAGCAGCACCGGTCCGGCGCCGCGCAGCGGACGGCGGCTGAACTGCCAGCCGGCCAGCGCGGTGGACAGTCCCCGGCCGCCCGCCGCACGACGTTCCGCCAGCTTGGCCGCGGGCGGCAGTAGCCGCAGCGTCAGTACGGTGCCCGCGAGCAGCAGCAGCGCGGGCGCGGCGACGAGCAGCGGATCGATACCGAGACCGCCCTTCCGGTCACCGCTGAGCGCACCGCTGCCGGAGCCACCGGTCTGCCGGTCGAGCTGCCAGTAGGCCACCGCCGCGATCAGCAGCAGCCCGATGTCGGCGCCCGCGCGCACCGGTCCGGGCAGCGCGGCGGCCCGGCTGCGGCTGCGCACCCCCGCGCTGGCGGCCAGCGCGGGCGCGACGACGGCCAGCGCACAGGCCAGCGCGACGGCGGCGGCCACCAGCCACACGGTGCCGGTCGTGCCCTCGTCGAGCCGCAGCCCGATCCGGGTCAGCTCACTGCGGTCCGCGAGGAGCCGGGTCAGCGGCCCGGCCAACAGCGGGGCGATGACGGCGGCAGGCAGCGCGAGCAGGAGCGCCTCGATCGCGGCGAGCGAGGTGATCCGGCCGCGCGAACCACCGCGGGCCCGCAGCAGTTCCGTCTCCCCGCCGCGCTCACTGCTCAGCAGCCGGGCCACGAGCAGCAGCGCGTAACCGGCGAGCAGCACCAGCTGCACGGCGACGATCATCAGGGTCGAGCGGGAGACCAGCAGCGCCCGGTCGATCTGATCGAGGACGGTGGGCAGTGAGGTCTGCACGGTGGCCCCGGTTTTGAAATCCGGGGTGGCGAGGAGCGATTTCGGGCCCTTGGTCGCGGCGGTGTGCAGCGCGTGGATGCGGTCCGTGGTGACGGTCCGGAAGTCGGCTGAGGCCAGCCACGACATCTCGCCGGGGCTGATCGGCCCGGAGGCGAGCACGGCGGGATCGGTGAGCAGTGGACCGTACGTGGTGAAGACGACCTTGCGGACGCCACGCCCGCCGAGTTCGTCCAACTGCCAGTACGGGTCGGACTGGTCGACCGCTTCGTAGAGGCCGGTGATCAGGATCGGCTGCTTGGTGCCGTCGGCGAGCCGGGCGGTGAGCGTGAGTCGCGCGCCGGGCTTCAGCTTCAGCACATCGGCGGCGGCGGAGGGCAGGGCCACCTCGACGGGTTCGCCGTTCTTCCCGCTCTCGGCACTGGGCATGCGGCCCGCGGTGAGACGGACGCGGCTGGGCTCGAGCGAGGCGAACCGGGTGAGATCGGGGTAGTCGCTCCGGGCCGCCGGAGCCTGAAGGCTGCGCGGCAGAGCGTACGGCCCCGAGGCCTCCAGCTTCCGTACGGTCACCGGCAGGCCGTCGAACGTCTCACGGGCGGCCTTGCGCGCGGCCGCGTCGGCCGATTCCCGCTGCTCGCGCTCCACCTGCGCGGAGATGACGAGCGACGCGGACGCGGCGGAGCGGTGGGTGAGCGTGTGGCGCATGGCCGCGTCGCCGATGGAGCCGGAGAAGGCGGTGAGTGCCGCCAGTACCGATGTGGTGAGCATGACGGCCAGGACGGCTGCGGCGAGAAGGAGCCGATGCGCCCTCACCCGCAGAAAGACGAACCCCGTCACATGGCCCCCTCGGCACTGTTGTCCCTCACGCCCCCCGACGTTCCCGGAATGCTTTCAGAGCGCACCCGCTGCTGGAAACCGCTTACGAGCACACCTTGATGGGATCGTGACCGTTATCCGGTTGCGGAGCACCGCATTCCGCACCGGGGCATGCGTGATTGGGGGATAAAAGGGACGGGGCTGCGCCGTCAGCCCTCGGTGTTCACCATCGAGGCGGCTGCGTACGTGAGGTAGTCCCACAGCTGCCGCTCGTGCTCCGGGGACAGTCCGAGTTCGTCGAGAGCCACCCGCATCCGGCCCAGCCAGGCATCGTGCGCGGCCCGGTCCACCCGGAACGGGACGTGCCGCATCCGCAGCCGGGGGTGACCGCGCTGCTCGCTGTAGGTCCGGGGGCCACCCCAGTACTGGATCAGGAACAGGGCGAACCGCTCCTCGGCAGGCCCCAGGTCCTCCTCCGGATACATCGGCCGCAGCAACGGGTCCTCGGCTACCCCCTGGTAAAAGCGGTGGACCAGGCGCCGGAAGGTCTCCTCGCCGCCGACCTGCTCGTAGAAGGTCTGCTCCTGAAGCGTGCCGTGCGGATTCTCTGTCACCCGTCCATGGTCGCAGACGCACCGGCCGAGGACCCGGGTCCTAGGACCCGGACCCGGCAGACCCGGACGGCTCAGTCCTTCCGGGGCACTCGCCTGTGCCGGTACCGCCGGGAAAGCAACCCGCCGGCGAACGTCGCCGCACCCTCGCTCAACACGACCGCACAGGCCGTCGGCGTACCCATTCCCCACCGGGCGAGCCGCACAGGGAACCGCATCCCGAGGGCCGGCCCGCCGTCCGCCTCGTCGCTTCCAGGGAGCGCGAGCGGGAGAGTGGAGGTATGGGCCCACATCTGGATCAGTTCGCGGAGGCCGGCGCCGAGGCCCGGTGGGCGATGGTGCGGGGGATTGCCGAGGGCGGGGCGCTGGAGGACCCCGCCTGGCGTGCCGCGTTCGAGACGGTGCCCCGCCATCTGTTCGTGCCGTACTACTACGTGACCGGGACCAGCGGGCCCGAACGGCTCTGGTGCGAGGACCCCGACCCGACCCGGCAGGCCCGGTGGCTGCACGGCGCGTACGCCGACGCGGCGCTGGCCACCCGGATCAGGGACGGCGAACTCGTCTCGTCGAGCAGCCAGCCGTCGCTGATGGCCCGGATGCTGGAAGAGCTCGACATACGGGACGGCCACACCGTTCTGGAGATCGGCGCGGGCACCGGCTACAACGCCGCGCTGCTCGCCCACCGCCTCGGCGACGACGCGGTGACCACGATGGACCTCGACCCGGAGATCACGGAGTCGGCCCGCAACCATCTGTCGGCGGCGGGCTGTCACCCGGCGGTGATCACCGGGGACGGGGCGCGCGGCTGCCCCGAGCGGGGCCCGTACGACCGGATCATCGTGACCTGCACCCTGCCGTCCATACCGGAGGCCTGGCTGGCGCAGTGCAGGTCCGAGGCGCGGATCCTGGCACCGTTCGCGACCGGTCTGATCCTGCTGCGGGTAAGCCCGTCACCGCACGGCCCGTATGCCGAGGGCCGGTTCCTGCACACCCCCGCGTACTTCGTGCCTCTGCGCGGGGTGGTGCCGCCGCCGGTGCGCCACCCGCACACCGGCGGAGTGCCGAGGCGGGTGGCCGAGAACGAGTTGTTCCGGTTCCTGCTGGCGCTGACCGGCACCACCCTCGACCCGCGTGAGGCCCTCTCCCTCTGGCAGCGCGAGAAGCGTCCCGAGCGGGAGAGGTTCGGCATCACCGTCCGCGACGGGCGGCAGTGGGCCTGGCTGGACGACCCCGAAGGGCCGTACGCCTGGCCACTGATCGCCGGCTGAGAAACCCGGTCAGTCGCGCTGGATGGTGATCGTCGTCCACGCGCCGACATGCACCTGGTCGCCGTCCTGGAGCGGTACGGGGACGTAGGGCTGGATCGGGTCCTCGGCGCCGTTGAGCGTGGTGCCGTTGGTGGAGTTCTGGTCGACCACGGCCCAGCTGCCGTCGGGCTGCTGCACCAGCACCGCGTGCTGGTGCGAGACGCCCGGATCCTCCGGCGGCACGGACAGATCGACGTCGGGGGACTCGCCGGTGCTGTGCCGGCGACGGCCGATGGTGACCTGGTTGCCGGTGAGCTGCAGGCGCTGCTCCGGGGAGTACGCGGGCAGATTGAGCCCGGTCGCCTCGGGGCCGCTGCGCTGCATCATCGCCAGGAAGTACTCACGGTCCGGGGCGATGACCGCCGTCCAGCCCGCAGGCGCCCGGTTCTGGTCCGGTCCCTGGTTCGGTCCTTCGCCGGGGCTCTGGCTCCGGAACGGCTGTTGCGTCGGCACCTGCTGCTGCGAGGGCGGTGGCAGCATCCAGTCGTCCCCCGTGGCCTGCGGCCGCGGCGGCGCGGGCGGGCCGGGCTGTTCGAACGAGGGCGGCGCGCTCTGCTGCTGGAACGACGGCGGAGGGGGCGGGCCCTGCTGCTGGAACGACGGCGGAGGCGGCGGAGCCTGCTGCTGGAACGACGGCGGGGGAGGCGGGCCCTGCTGCTGGAACGGGTGCGGCGGCTGCTGCGGGCCCGGTGCCGGGGGCTCGGGGGCGAGCGGCTCGGCCGACCGGTTCACCTGCGAGGGCCGTGAGCTCTGGTACTCGTACGGATCGCGCTGCTGCGGCGGCACGGGCGGCCCCTGCTGCGCCTGGAAGCCGGGCGGCAGGTTCAGACCGGGCACCGGACCGCCGGGGCGGGGCCCGCCGCCCCCGCCGTGCTGCGGGGCCAGCGGGGTGTACGACGTCGCCGTGTTCGTGAGGAAGTTCCAGCGGCACTCCTCGCAGAACGGCGCCATCGCCTCACGCGGGGTGCGGCACTGCGGGCAGAGCTCTGCCTGCTGGGTGGCATCGGAGCCGGGGCCCTGCGGGCGGCTGTATCCGGGCGCGGGCGGCGGTGGAGGCGGCGGGGGGACTGCACCCGCAGGCGCGCCGGCCCCGGCCATACGATGGCCGCAGACCTCGCACCAGTCCTCGGAACCCGACTGGTGTCCGTTCGGGCAGGTCGGCATGTCGGCGCTTCCTCCTCTCCTCGTCCGGCCCCGGGGGCCGTCATGTCTTGTCGCTTCGCCACGTCGCTGAGCTGCGCGGCCCTCGTGTTATTTCTTCACGCGGACGGTCTTGGTGGAGCGCGTTTCGAGGGTCATCTCGTCGGCCTCCGCGACCTTCGCCTTCAGTCGCACAGTACCGGTCGCCGCATCGACGACGTCGACCACCTTCGAAAGCAGTTTCGCAGTGTCCTCGTTCCCGGACGCCGATGCCAGCTGCACCGCACGGCCGAGTTTCGCCGTCGCTCCGTCGAAGTCACCCGACTTGCGCGCATCTAGTCCCTGCTGGATGACTTGTGCCAGTTCCGCCTGGCCGGTGTAGTGCGCGACCTGCGGATTGATCGAGGTGGATGCCACCATGTCGTCGGTCCACACCGCCCGTACCAGCGCCTGCGAGAGGACCTGCGGGGCCGCCGCCCCCGACGGGTCGGGGAGGATCAGCGAGACGCGGGCCGCGAGCATCTCCTGCCCGATCCCGGCCTCCGGCACCCGTACACACACGTGGTAGTCGCGGGACTCGTCACCCCAGGAACCGGTCGGGTAGTCCCCCGCGCGCGGGCTCGCCTCGGTGCGGCGGTCGGTCAGTTCGGCGACCGTCGGCGCGACCTGCTTCACGAACTTGATCTCGACCCCGACGGGCGTCCACAGGCGCAGCGCCACGTCCGCGACCTCCTTGCCCATCGCGTTCTCCATCATCTGCGTGAAGTCCGCGGCGAGCCCCGCCGGGTCGGCGACGATGTCGGCCGTGCCGAGCAGCGCCGAGGCTATGCCTGTGACCTCTTTCACCTCCCAGTCGGTTCCGACACCGCGGGCGTCACAGGTGAAGCGGCCCGCACACGCGTCGAGCGCGGCCCGCAGATCCTCCGGCGACTCGTGTTCGTTGCGGCCGTCGGTGAGGAGGATGCCGTGCCGGATGTCGACGTCGGCGGCACCGAGCAACCGGTCGGTGAGCCGCAGCCAGGTGCCGATCGCCGTACCGCCGCCCGCGCTGAGCCGGCGCAGCGCCTCCTTCGCCTGGGCGCGGGTCTGCGCGCCGGCCACGGCGAGGCGGCCGTTGCCCGGATAAACCTCCTTGGCGATGTGCGTACCGCCGACCACGGCGAACGAGGTGCCGTCGCGCAGGGTGTCGATGGCCGCTGCCGTCGCATCACGGGCGTTGCGCATCTTCGTCGGCGGATAGTCCATCGAACCGGAGCAGTCCACCATGATCACCACGGCGGCTTTCGGCCGCCGGCCCGGCACCTGCGCGGGCGGGAGAGCCGCACCGGCCAGCGGGACGCCACCGGTGGTGCCACCGCCGGTCGAGACGACCGTGACGATCGCGTTGACCTCGCGCCCGCCCTCCGGCAGATATTCGTTCTGATACACCTCGACGGAGAACTGCGGCACGTGGGACTTGGAGAAGTTGGCCATCTGATCGGCTCCTGGCAGAGGTGGCAGAGCTGGCAAAGGTCGCGGCGGACACGAGGGCAGGCAGTACCGGACGTGGGGCCTTCAGAGGTGCTCTTACGCCGATCCTGCCCCTGGTGACGGCACGGCGAACGGCAGCAGAGCCACTGTTACGTTGTCGTGGCCCCCGCCGTCCAGCGCGTGACCCACCAGCACCTGGGCGCCGTGCAGCGGTCGTTCGTGGGCATCGGCGGGTACCGCGGCGGCCATCTCGTCCGCCGATTCCGCGTAGTTCCACAGCCCGTCCGTGCACACCACGACCAGACCCGGCCGGTCCGGTTTGAACGACGCGGTGTGCGGCTCCAGTTCGTACGCATCGGCGCCGAGCCAGCCCGTGATGGCGTGGGCGCGCTCGTCCGCGTACGCCTCCGCCTCGTTCATCAGGCCCGCCGACACCATCTGCGCGGCCCAGGAGTCGTCCTCGGTCAGGCGTGCGGGCGGGTGAGTGCGGTCGTCCGGCACCCAGTAGACGCGGCTGTCGCCGACCCAGCCGACAACCAGGAGTCCGCCGGCGCTGATCGCGCCGACGAGGGTGCACGCCGGGGCGTTCGTGTGGTGGTGCGGATCGTGCTCCCTGGCCCGGCCGTCGTCGTGGGCCAGGGAGTTGACAGCCTCGGCCGCCACGACGATCGCGTCGTGCATTGCCTGCTGCGGGTGGGCGCCGCGCGGCAGCGACTCCAGCAGCGCCTCGTTGGCGGCCGTCGCGGCGGCGGCCGAGGCCTCGTCGGGGCGGCTCGCCGAGGAGACGCCGTCGCAGACGATCGCGACGACGGCCGGGGAGCCGTCGGGCAGGGCGGTCGTCGACACCGCGAACGAGTCCTCGTTGCGGTGATGGCGCAGACCGCGGTCGCTGACGGCTGCCACCGAACCGAGCTCCTGCTCCATGTGGTCGCGCTCGCGGGGCTGGGCATGGCCGCAGTGCTCGCAGTAGCCGTCGGTGTCGACACGACCGGCGCGGCAGGCCACGCACAGTTTGCTGCCCGCCGTGCGTTCCTGCTCCGGGGCGGAGCCGGTGGTACGGGGATCGGGAGCGACGGGTGCCGCGGGCGCGGCCAGTTCGAAGTCGCCCGACCCGCCCCGCCGGTCGAAACGGACTCCGGCGGGCGGACCGGCCGGGGCGGGCGGCTCGGACCGGTCGGCGGCGGACGCGGCCGGCCACTCCACCGAACCGGAGGCCGCCGCGGTGTGCCCGCCCGGACCGGCCACCGGCGCACCGGTCCCTTGCGCACCGGTCATGGGCGCACCGGTCCCTTGCGCACCGGTCATGGGCGCACCGGTCACCGGCACGGTGATCGCGATGGTCGGGCGGTCCTCCGGCGGTGCGGGTACGACCGACAGGTCGTACCCGCACGCGCCGCAGAACAGGTCGCCCGATTCCAGCGGCTCCTCGCAGTTGGGACACCTCGACAAGGCGGTCTCCTGGTGCATCCGCGACATCTTCACACCCACGTCCGGGGGCGGAAACGGTTGGCCCGCTCCACCAGTTCGATCCTCTCGTCGCCGCGCTGTGCCAGCCGGGCGAGCATCCGGTACGAACGCTCCAGGCCGAAACGCAGGCCGCGTTCGTCCAACTCACTGCCGAGCAGCATGCTCGGCCCGGCAGGCCCCTGCGACTGCGACGGCGACTGCGGTGCCGGCGACTGGGCCGTGGGACTCCCGGAGAGTACCCAGTCCAGCGCCGTCCCCAGCACCTCCGTCGACAACTGCTCGCGGCGCACCGCGTCCAGCCCGAAACTCTGCAGCCCGGTCACCTGGTCGGCGGCCGCCGTGAGATCGGCGATCAGCGGCTCGTGCGGGGCACGCTCGCGCAGCCGGGCCCGTACGGCGGCGACCCGGGCCGCCGTGTAGTGGATCGACGCCTCGGGCACGGACTCCAGCGTCCGCACGGCCCCGGCCCGGTCCCCGACGGCGATCTGCACCCGGGCCAGACCGAACGCGGCGCTGACGAAGCTCGGATCGGTCGCCCACACCAGGTGGTAGTACTCGGCTGCGTTGTCCAGCTGGCCGAGGACCTCCGCGCAGATGCCCAGCGCCAGCTTGGGCGCGGGCTCACCGGGGAAGGCGTCGTAGACCGCGTCGAACGACAGCGCCGCGGTCGCGTTGTCCCCGGTCACCAGCGAGGTGATCCCGCGGTACCAGACGACCCGCCAGTCGTCCGCGTGCAGCGCCTCCAGACCCGTCAGCGTCTGGACGGCGGCACCGGGTTCGTTCAGCTCCAGGCGGGCGCGCAGCTCGCGCAGCCGGGTCTCCAGCGAGGCGGCGGGAACCGCCTGCAGTGCGGTGATCAGTTCGGAGGGTGCAGACGTCATCACACCGGCGAGGAATCCCGCGTTCGGGTCGTTCGCGTCAACCCGGGGGACGGGCAGCGCGAGCGAAGTGGCCCGCGCGTCGAGCCCGGCCAGCCGGGGGCCGGCCGAGGCATACGCGTCAGGGCCGGCCGGCGCCGGCCGCGGCGCCGGAACGGCCGCCCTGGGCGGCTCGTACGGGAGAGCGGCCGCAGTGCCGTTACCGCCCCGGACGTGTGTGGGAGGCGCCGACAGCAGGGCAGCCCCCGGAGCCCGCTGCCCCGGTACACCCGGCACCGCGTGCCCCACCGCCCCCGGCGCAGCCGGAGCCCCGGCGGCCGGAGCAGCCGCGAGAGGAGCCCCGGATCCAGCCGTCCTCTTCCCCTTCCGCCGCCCGGTCGGCTCCGCCCGTACCCCGAGCCGCGACACATCGCCCGTCAGCTCGGCGAACAACTGCGTGTCCGTGACCCGCAGTTCCGTACCGAACAGCGTCGACAGGGCCGGCCGCGGACGCCCCGTCTGCAACGCCACGACCTCCCGCAACACCCCCGTCAGCTGCTCCGCCATCTCCGAGGCCGAGGCGAACCGCCGCGCCGGATCCGGGTCCGTGGCCCGGACCAGGAGCCGGTAGAACGACTCGTACGTCCGGAAGACCTCGATGTTGTCCGGGTCCGGCAGCGAGTCCACGAAGACGTTCGTGTACCCCTGGAAGTCGAAGGTGAGCACCGCGAGCGTCCGCGCCACCGTGTACAGATCGGAGGCGACCGACGGTCCGACCTCCGCGACCTCCGGCGCCTGATACCCCACCGTGCCGTAGATGGCCGACTCCTCGTCGTCCATCCTGCGCACCGCGCCCATGTCGATCAGCTTCAGCTGGTCCTCGGTCTGGATCGCGTTGTCGACCTTGAAGTCGCAGTACAGCAGATTGCGGCTGTGCAGATGACCGAGCGCCTCCAGCGCCTCGATGCCGTACGCGCAGGCCTGTTCGACGGGCAGCGGATCCCGCCTCCCGGCAGCGGTGCGGCGCTCGTTCGCGATCTCCTTGAGCGCCTTGCCGCCCACGTACTCCATGACGATGTAGCCGTCGAGCGAACCGGTCCGCTGATCGAGGTGCTCGACGAAGTTGTAGATCCGGACGATGTTGGAGTGCTCGATCTCGGCGAGGAAGCGGCGCTCCGAGATCGCGGCCGCCATGGCGTCCTGGTCACCGGTGTCCAGCAGCCCCTTGAGGACCACCCAGCGGTCCGAGACCGCACGGTCCACCGCGAGATAGACCCAGCCGAGCCCGCCGTGCGCCAGACAGCCCGCCACCTCGTACTGGCCGTGCACGATGTCGCCACCCCGCAGCTTCGGTACGAAGGAGTACGGGTGGCCGCACTTGGTGCAGAACCCCTCCGTCCGTCCCGGCTGTTCGCCGCGCGACCGTCCCACCGGGGCCCCGCAGTCGGAGCGCGAACAGAACCGCTTCCGCTCCGGCACCTCCGGGTTCTCCATCACCGCGGAACGCGGGTCGGGCCGCGGCACCTCCGGCACCTGAACCAGGCCGGCGCCCAGCCGGTTGCGCCCGGAAGCGCTCGACGACGCGCCGGAGGAACGCACCGACACCGAGCGGGCCGTGGAGGTCCCCGACAGGGACCGGGAGAGCCGCCCGGAGACCGAACGTCGCGAGGTCGACGAGCGGGACGAGGAGCGCGACGACGCCTGTGAACTGCTTCGCGTCGAACTGCTGTTGCCCCCCTTGCCGACCGCGATACCGGTGGGCGGCGAGCTCACCATGCCCACTGGCGAGACGACCGGGGCCAGACCGCAGGTGTCGCAGTACAGCTCACCGTCGCCCATGTCCTCGTAGTTGCCTTCGCACGCGGGACGCTGGCACTGCGTACTCATGATCGGTCCCCCTGTTCGCCCCGCCGCCGCGGCGGCCCGTTCACCTTGCGCGCTCATCGCCGATCCTCCGGTGCGGACGACCGGCGGACGTCCAGCAGTTCCGCCACCGCCTCCTGATAGCGCAGCACCGCCTGCCCCGCGACCCGCAGATCGCACGGGGCGCTCCACAGCATCCGGCGCGCCGCGTCGTACCGCTCGATCAGCAGCGGGTCCTCAGCCAGCCCGTGCCGGGCGACCTTCGCCTTGTACGCGTCGAGCCGGCCACGCAGCTCCGCCCGGACCGCCAGTGGCGCGGTGACCGCCGACAGTGACTCGCGGGCCCGCAGCAGTTCGTCCTCCGCCTCCCGTTCCAGCGACTCCAGCAGCGGGGAGAGCCGGTGCCACTGGGCGTGCCTGCGGTACTCCGACGCGGCGGCCAGCCGCTCCTGCAGCGCGGTCGGCGGACCGCTGACCGCGGGCACCTCGGACGCGGCGATCTTCGCCAGCACCTCGCCGCGAGCCGACCGGGCCTCGGCCAGCGTGCGGTCCGCGCGGGAGAGCACGTCGCGCAGGTGGACCAGGCGCTGCTCGGCGTCCTGGCGGACCGCGATCACCGCCTCGATCTCCCGCCGCACGTCGTCCAGCGCGCGGGCCGCCCGGTCGTAGCGCGTCGTGTCCGGACGTCCGCCGCCGGGCGCCGCGCTGCCGGGACCCGGCAGCCAGAACGCCAGCGGGTCGGAGATCACCTGGACCCGCAGCGTGGCCAGCTCCTGGGTGATCGACTCCAGGTCGTCGCCCGCCGGGTGCTCTCCGGGACGCACGCCGACGGAGTGTGCCAGCGAACGCGTCCGGTGCAGCTCGGCGGCGAGCAGATCTATCCGGGCGGGCAGCGCGGACCATACCGAGTCGGAGGCGACGACCATGTCCAGCGAGCGCGCGTACAGCTCGTTCATCCGGGCGACCAGCTCCTCCAGCGTGAACCGCTCGGAGAGTCTGGCCGGACCGGTGATGGACGGATCGGGCCGGGTGGCGGTGGACGCCACCGTGACGCCCTGGCCGCGCAGAAGCTCGGTCAGCGCCAGCAGGTCGTCACGGTTGGGGAAACGACGCCTGGCCCGTATCTCACGTGCCGCGTCGATCGCCCCGGCATAGGCGTCGAAATACCCCCACAGCAGCGTGATCGACTGCTCGGTGGCGGCCCAGCGCTCCTTGGTGACACCGGTCAGATCGGCGCCCTCCAGGAGCCGGCGGCCCGCATGGTCCTGCAGGGCGAGGAGCGAGGTCTCGATCGCCTCGTGCTCCGCGCCGAGCCGGGCCAGCGCACGGTCCGCCTCGTCCCGGTCCATGACCGGGCCGGGGGGCCTCCCCGCATAGCCGGGGAAGGGGCCCGCGACGCCCATCGATCACCTCTTCGCTCTCCCCGCCGGGCGGACCCGGCGGGATCAAGGACTAATTGCTCCGGTACTTGGGCGCAGGCGGCGCCGTTATGCCGGGCAGTCCGGTCGCCAGCCACTTCCGGTACGACACCATCCAGGGGCTGTCCGCACCACCCCTGCGGTAGTCGACCAGTACGTGGTTGACCCGGGCCACCAGGTCGTTCGCGCCGTGCTTCGTGGCCACGCCGTAGTACTCGGTGGTGAACGGCTTGTCGCCCTTGAGGGCGATGGCCGGATCCTGGGCGGCCTGTCCCGCAGCCAGCGCGTTGTCCGTGACCACAGCGTCGACCTCGCCCAGCTGCAGCCGGACCAGGCAGTCCAGCTGGTTGGGGACGGTGAGCCGGTCCTCGTCCGCCTCCGTGCCGTCGTGCTCGTCCTTGAACACCGCGCCGAAGGACTGTTTCTCCAGCGCCTCGTACGCCGTGGAGCCCTCCGCGGTGCAGACCCGCTTGCCGGCCAGGGACTTGTCGTATCCCGTGATCGGCGAGTCCTTCGGTGCGAGGACCTGCTGCCCGGCCTGGAAGTAGGCGGTGGAGAAGGAAACCTGGTCGAGCCGGCTGCAGTTGATCGTCATCGTTCGCACGACGACATCGACCCTGTCGTTCTCCAGGGCGGCGATGCGCTGGTTGGTGGGGATCGCCCGGAAGATCACCTTGTCGGGGTCGCCCAGGATGTCCTGCGCGATGGCTCGCACCAGATCGATGTCGAAGCCCTCGAGCCTGCCCGTCTCCCGATTGCGGTAGCCCCAGCGGAAGCTGTTCTGGTCGACCCCCGCGATCAGCCTCCCGCGCGCCTTGATCTTCGCGATGCTCGGTCCGTCGGCGATCGACGGCTGCAGGCTCGCCTCCGGGTCCTTGCAGTCGCCGGCCCGGACGGGCACCGCCGTCGCCGTACCCGGCCCGGAGACACCGACGTCGAAGGAGCCGGCGCCGCCGCGCGAGAGCGGCAGCAGGGTGAGTGAGGCCGTCAGCGCGCAGGCCACGGCCATCCCCGTCACCCCGCCCCAGCCGCGCAGTCCGGCCCGGGCGGAACCAGTCCTGGTCATCGCTCCCCCTCTCACCGGTACTCCGACAGCCTGCGGTTGACCCCGATGATCGCGGCGACCGCGGCCAGCGTGGCGAGAGCCGCCGCCCCGGCCGGCAGCCCGCCGAGCGCCCCGCGCCCGCTCTTCGCGGCCCGGGTGAACTCGCCCTGCTCATGGGCGAGTGCCTGCTGCAGCGCGTCGTCCACCTCGTTGAAGGACTCCCCGGTGGAGTCCTTCGCCCCGATGATCTGCTTCAGCGCGCTCTCGTAGTCGCCGTTGTCGTCGGTCTTGCGGGCGGTCCGGTGGCGGGTCTGCCACTCGGAGACACCGCTGATGGCGTGCGCCACCGGCCCGCTCCCCTGGGAGTCGTCGGCGAGCTTCCTGGCCGTCCTCAGCTCATCGCCGAGGGCCTTCATGCCCGTGGTGTAGTCGGTCTCGTACTTGTCGTTCTTGCCGTCGGCGGTGAGCACCGCGCCGCGGGCGACCACGGTCAGGAGCTCATTGGCGCGTGCCTTCAGCGAGTTGATCCGTGCCTGGTTGAGCACATCGAGCGACTGCTGCCCGTGCACATCGGCGTCCCGCAGTTCGGTGCGTGCGACCGTGTGTCCCACGGCCAGCCACAGCATCAGCACCGTGGAAGCGGCGGTCGCGGCGAGCAGCCCGTGATTGAAGACCCGGTTCGTCCTGCGGTAGTTGCGCCGCTGCGCCCAGAACAGCCCGCCCAGCGCGACGGCACCGAGACCCAGCGAGAAGAACGGCCAGGCCCGGGCGGAATCGTAGTCCTGGTCGAGCCGTCCGGTCTCCGCTGTGTAGAGCCGCTCGGCGGCGGGGAGGAGCTCCTTGGACATCTTCTGGTTCGCGTACCGGAGGTAGGCGCCGCCGAGCGGCAGCCCCTGCCGGTTGTTGGCGCGGGCCCGCTCGATCAGGCCGGTGTACCGGGGGAGTTCCTGGTTGAGCGTGGCGATCTCCTGGCCGGACGGCGACGCGGCGTCCGTGGTGGACGCCGCCTTCACCAGCAGCCGGGACGCGTCCTTGATGTCCTTGTCGTACCGTTCGCGGACATCGCGCGGCTCCTGCGCCCCCGCCAGGAATCCACTGGCAGCCGCGGTGTCCGCATCGGCCAGGGAGCGGTAGATGTTCGCCGCCTCGGCGCTCAGCGGCTGACTGCGGCTCACCACGTCGTCTGCGGCGGCCGCCCGGTCGGAGACCTCGATCGCCGTCACGGCCCCGAACGCGACGACGAGCGCCGCCAGCACGGCCCCGATGATCTGGAGCCTGCCCGGTTCGGTCGTCGCCGCCGCACGCAGCCGCGCCGACGGCTCGGACCAGGCACCGCGGCGCGGCGCGGGCACGGAAGCGGGCGCGGGCGGCTGGGCCGGCACGTGGTCCGGCGCCGTGCGCACATTCGGCGGGTATGTCACGTGACCTCCCCCTCGGTCGCTGACGGTGGCCATTCCCCCGGCCGATCAGGGGACTGGCACCCGGCCAGAAGTATGGCCGCAGGGACCGACATCCACACCAGGAACGCCTGGATCGCATCGATCCTCGGATGCACCACGCATTCGATCAAGGCAGGCGCCGCCGATCAAGACGAATCGGCGGAACAACCCTCGGTGCGGACCGATCTCCCCACTCATGAACACGCTCGGGACGACTGATCGGTTCCCTTGTGCAAGGGGCGTCCTGCGGTGTGATCAACCGCAGGACGCCCCCTCAGTGCCCGTCTGCCGAGGTGTCAGCCGTACTGCGCACGCAGCATGCTGTGCACCTCCGGCGCAGCCCCCGTGTGGTCCAGCCCCAGCAGGCCGGCCCCCAGCACCGGCGGCTCCTGGACCACCCGGACCACCGACTTCGGGGCCCGTGCCGCGAGGAGTTCGGCGATCCGGTCGTCCAGCTGCGGGTGGCGCGCCGCCAGCACGCTGCCGCCCAGGACCACCGGTGCGTCCTCGTCCAGCAGCCCGAGGCGGGTCAGCGCGACCGACGCCATCGCGACGACCTCCTCCGCCAGCCGGTGCACGAGGCCGCGCGCCACCGGGTCCCCGGCCGCACCGGTCGCGAACAGCACCGGTGTCAGCTCGTGCCGTCGCTCGAACTCGATGTGCCCCAGATGCAGCGCCTCGATCAGCGCGTACATCGAGTCGAGCCCGAAGTGGGCAGGCAGGGTGCGCGCCAGTTCGGTCGGTTCGCCGCGCCCGTCCTCGGCCCGCGAGGCGAACCACAGGGCCTCCTCGGCGAGCCCCGAACCGCCGCCCCAGTCACCGGAGATCCGGCCGATGGCGGGGAAGCGCGCGGTCCGCCCGTCCGGCACCATGCCGACACAGTTGATCCCCGCGCCGCAGACGACGGCCACGCCCCGGGGCTCGTCGACCCCGGCACGCAGTATCGCGAACGTGTCGTTGCGGACCTCCACCGTGCGGCCCCAGTCACGGGCCTGCAGCGCCGCGGCGAGCGCGTGCTCCTCGACCGGGAGATCGGCATTGGCCAGACACGCCGACACATGCGCGACGGAGTCCACCGGCTCGCTGAACACGCGTGCTTTCGCCAGCGCCTCCCCGATCGCCGCGGCCAGGACGTCCACGGCCGCATCGATGCCGACGGTCGGCGGCTGGAAGCCGCCTCCGCGCACCGAGCTCAGCAGCGTTCCGTCCGGTCCGATCAGGGCCACATCGGTCTTGCTGTTCCCCGCGTCGATGGCGAGGACCGCAGCGTTCACGCCCACGCGAGGTGCTCCCGGTTGTGCGCGATCAGCTTGTCGGTGAGCGCCTCGGCGTACTCGAACTGGCCGATCAGGGGATGGGCGAGCAGCGCCTTGAAGACTGCGTCTCTCCCACCCGCCCGACCGGTGGCCCGGCCGCCGCGCAGCGCCGCTTCCAGGGCGAGGTCCTCGTACGCCGTCACGTTGGCGATCAGCCCCGCGTACAGCGGGTCCAGCTCCGGAACGGCGAGCGGCGTCGCCCCCGTGCCGTCGACCCGGGCCTGCACCTCGATCACCGCGTCGTCCGGCAGGAACGGCAGCGTCCCCCTGTTGTAGGTATTGACGACCTGTACCGCCGCGCCGCCGGAGCCCAGCAGCGAGGACGCCAGGTCCACGGCCGCCTCCGAGTAGAACGCGCCGCCGCGCTTGGCGAGCAGCGCGGGCTTCTCGTCCAGCGCCGGGTCGCCGTACATGGCGAGGAGTTCCTTCTCCATCGCGGCGACCTCCGCCGCCCGGGACGGTTTGGTGCCGAGCTCCCGCACGACCTCGTCGTGGGCGTAGAAGTACCGCAGATAGTACGAGGGGACGACGCCGAGCCGGTCGACGATCGCCCGCGGCATGCGCAGATCGTCGGCGATCGCGGCGCCGTGCTCGGCGAGCAGCTTCGGCAGGACGTTCTCGCCGTCAGGGCCGCCGATCCGCACTCCGAGCTCCCACGTCAGGTGGTTGAGCCCGACATGGTCGAGGTGCACCTCACCTGGGGTGACGTCGAGCAGCCTGGCGAATTTCCGCTGGAGGCCGATGGCCACGTTGCACAGGCCGACGGCCTTGTGGCCGGCCTGGAGCAGCGCCCGGGTCACGATGCCGACCGGATTGGTGAAGTCGATGATCCACGCGTCGGGGTTGGTGCGACGGACCCGCTCGGCGATGTCGAGGACGACCGGGACGGTGCGCAGCGCCTTGGCGAGACCGCCGGCCCCGGTGGTCTCCTGGCCGATGCAGCCGCACTCCAGCGGCCATGTCTCGTCCTGGTTGCGGGCGGCCTGACCGCCCACGCGCAGCTGCAGCAGGACCGCGTCGGCGTCGGCGACGCCCGCGTCGATGTCCGAGGTGGTGACGATCCGCCCCGGGTGGCCCTGCTTGGCGAAGATCCGCCGGGCGAGACCGCCGACGAGGTCGAGACGGTCGGCCGCCGGGTCGACGAGCACGAGCTCCTCGATGGGCAGCGTGTCCCGCAGCCGGGCGAAACCGTCGATCAGTTCAGGGGTGTAGGTGGACCCGCCACCAACTACTGCGAGCTTCATGGGTCAGCCCTTTACTCCGGTCAGTGTGACGCCTTCGACAAATGCCTTTTGAGCGAAGAAGAACACGAGGATCACGGGGGCCATGACCAGTACGGTCGCGGCCATGGTCAGGTTCCAGTCGGTGTGGTGTGCGCCTTTGAAGGATTCCAGGCCGTAACTGAGTGTCCAGGCGGCCGGGTTCTCGGAGGCGTAGATCTGCGGCCCGAAGTAGTCGTTCCAGGCGTAGAAGAACTGGAACAGTGCGACGGCCGCGATGCCTGGTCTGGCCATCGGCAGCACCACCTTGAGCAGGGTGCGTACTTCGCCGCAGCCGTCGACCTTCGCCGCGTCGAGGTACTCGTTCGGGATGGTCAGCAGGAACTGCCGCAGCAGGAAGATGGAGAACGCGTCACCGAAGGCCATCGGGATGATCAGCGGCCAGAGCGTGCCGGACATGTCCAGCTGCTTCGCCCAGAACAGATACATCGGAATGACGACGACCTGCGGCGGCAGCATCATCATCGAGATGACGAGCATCAGCGACAGCCGGCGGCCGCGGAAACGGAACTTGGCGAGCGCGTACGCCACGGGCAGTGACGACGCAACCGTGAGGACGGTGCCGAGTCCCGCGTACAGCAGGGTGTTCTTCCACCAGGTCAGGAAGCCCGGCGTGTCGAACACCTTGCGGTAGTTGTCCCACTCGAAGGGGTGCGGCCACAGATCCCTGGTCAGCGCCTGCTGGTCGCTCATCAGAGAGGTCAGGAACAGGAAGACGAACGGCAGCACGAAGAAGAGTGCGGCCGCGACGCCGAGCGCGTGCACGGCGATCCAGTTCAGCAGCGCCTTGCGGCGTGCGACGCGCTCGGCCGGGGTGACCGGTCCGGCCGACGGGCCGGCGGCCTTGAGGGTGTCGAGAGCCTGCGCCACGTCACTCACCTGCCTGGATCAGCCCGCTGCGGCGTCGCATCAGCAGTGCGGTGAACGCCATGGCGAGTACGAAGAGAACGAGCGCGACCACACAGGCGGAGCCGTAGTCGAAACGCTGGAAGCCGAGGTTGTAGACGAGTTGCGGAAGCGTCAGTGTCGACTTGTCGGGATAGCCCGGTTCGAACTGCTGCCCGGAGCCGCCCATCACCCCCGAGGCGACCTTCCCGGCCACGAGCGGCTGGGTGTAGTACTGCATCGTCTGGATGATCCCGGTGACCACGGCGAACATCACGATCGGCGAGATGTTCGGCAGTGTGACGAAGCGGAACCGCTGGTACGCGGTCGCCCCGTCCAGCTCCGCCGCTTCGTACTGCTCCTTCGGTACGTCGAGCAGCGCGGCCATGAAGATCACCATCAGGTCGCCCACGCCCCAGACCGCGAGCGCGGTCAGGGCCGGCTTGGACCAGGTGGCGTCGGTGAACCAGCCCGGCGTGGGCAGCCCCAGATCGCCGAGGAGTGAATTGACCGGCCCGGTGCCCGGGTTGAGCAGGAAGACGAAGCCCAGGGTCGCCGCGACCGGCGGCGCCAGGTACGGCAGGTAGAACAAGGTCCGGAAGACGCCGGTACCGGTCTTGATCTTGGTGATCAGCAGACCGACGCCGAGACCGAAGACGACCCGGCAGCTGACCATGACCACGACCAGCCACAGCGTGTTCCGCAGGGCGGGCCAGAACAACGGGTACTCGTTGAAGACATACGACCAGTTCTTCAGCCCGTCGAACTCCGGGGGCGCGAAGCCGTCGTACTGGGTGAAGGAGAAATAGACCGTGGAGATCAGCGGATAGGCGAAGAAGACGCAGAACCCGATCAGCCACGGCGACATGAAGGCCGCCGTCCGCAGCGCCGCGCGGCGGCGCTTCGAGCCCAGTGTGTACGTGCCCGTACGTGTGCTCATCGCGGTTCTACTTCGCCTGTGCGATCGCCGCGTCGATTTCCTCGGCGGTCTTCTCCAGACCCGCCTTGATGTCCGTCTGCTTGCCCTTCTCGATGTCGAATCCGAGGTTCTGCAGGGACACCAGGTACGCGCCGCCGTTCACCGAGGGCGGGGTGGTGGTGCTCTTCGGGTTCGCGGCGATGTCCAGGAACGTCTGGAACCGCGGGTCGTACTTCAGCTTCGGCGACTTCAGCGCCGCCAGCGTGGACGGAACGTTGTGAATGGCGTTGGCGAAGTCGACCACCGCGTCGGTGTCGGTGGTCATGAACTTCACCAGCTCCCACGCCGCGTTCTGCTTCTGCGAAGTGGCGGCGATACCGGCGATGGTGCCGGTCAGATAGCCCTTGCCGTAGGTGTCGGCCTCGTTGTCGGCGACGGGCATCGGGGCCACGCCGATCTCGAACTTCGGCTTGGTGTCCTCGGCCATGCCGAGCCGCCACTCGCCGTCCAGCTGCATGGCCACCTGGCCGGTGTGGAACGGGTGCTTGGCGCCCCACTCGTCACCGAACGTGGTGCGGAACTTCTCCAGCTTCGCGTAGCCGCCCAGGTCGTCGACCAGCTTCTTCTGCGTGGTCAGCATCGACGCGAACGCCGGGTCCTTGGCGATGTTCGATTTGCCGTCGCCGTCGAAGTACGTCGGGTTCCAGCCGCCGAGGTAGTGCTCGGTCGTCGTCTCGTAACCGTGGTAGTTCGGCATGAAGCCGAGCTGCTCGTACGAGTCGCCCTTGGTCTTCGTCAGCTTCTTCGCGTCCGCGGCGAGTTCCGACCAGGTCTTCGGCGGGGAAGCGATACCCGCGGCCTTGAAGGCGTCCTTGTTGTAGTACAGCCCGTACGCGTCCCCGAGCAGCGGCAGCGTGCACCGGACCCCGTTGAACTGGGTGTACTCGTTCATCGCCTTCGGAAACGTCCTGTCCGCGTCGATCCCGTCCTTCTTCAGGAAGGAATTCAGGTCGACGAACGCCTTGGACGAGCAGAACTTGCCCACATTGTTCGTGGTGAACGAGGAGACCACATCCGGGGCTTTGGAACCGCCCGCCCGCAGCGCCTGGTTGATCTTGTCGTCGGTCATGTTGCCGACGACCTTCACATGGATGTTGGGGTGCGCCTTCTCGAAGGCGTCGACGGTGGCCTGAATTCCCTTGACCTCGTTCGGGGCACTCCAGCCGTGCCAGAAGGTGATGGTCGTCTCCTTGGACGCGTCATCGTGGGCACCGGAGCCGCTCTGACCGGTACAGGCGGAGGCGAGAAGGGATATCGCGGCGGTCGCGGCGAGCGCGGCGGCCGTCTTCCGGCGGTTTCCGGACATGGCGGTGTCTCCCGATGAAGGGTTGGGGCAGGGAAGGGACGGACGTGCGGCGGGCGGGTCAGCGCGACGTGTCGAAGACTTCGTCGCGGGTGGTGGCGAGGGCGCTCTCCAGCGCCCCGCGCAGTACGGGCCGGTGCGTGACGCCACCGATGATCAGCCGGGGCCTGGAGGCCGCCAGTTCGGCGAGCTCCGCTTGCACCCGGGCGCGCAGCGGTTCCCCGCCGGAGGCGATCAACTCGCCGGAGAGAACCACGAGTTCGGGGTCGAGTACGGCGACCATGGAGGCCAGGCCGGTCGCGAGGCCGGTGGCGAACAGATCGAGGAGCCGGGCGTACGGGCCGTCCTCGCCCTGCTCCGCGGCCGCGGCGGCCCGGGTGATCAGGCCGGCCGCGACCTCGTGATGGGTACCGGTGGCGCGGGCCGGCTCGGCGTCGATGCCGAGCTCCCGGGCCAGTCGGGGCAGCGCCTGAGCGCCCGCCAGCTCCTGAAAGCCGCCCGAGTTCGCCTTGGCGACCTGACGGACCAGCGGGACACCGGGCACCGGCAGGAAACCGACCTCACCGGCGCCGCCGGTGAAGCCGCGGTGCAGCCGTCCGCCGATGACGAGGGCGGCGCCGAGCCCCTCCTCGTTCCACAGCAGGACGAAGTCGTCGTGGCCGCGGGCCGCGCCGAGCCGCTGCTCGGCCACCGCGACGAGGTTCACGTCGTTCTCGTACTCGACCGGCATCGGCAGGAAGGCGGCCAGCTCGTCGAGCAGGGTGGGGGAGTGCCAGCCGGGCAGGTGGGAGGCGTACCGCAGCCGCCCGGTACCGGGGTCGAAGGCGCCCGGTGTACCGATGACGACCCGGTGCACATCGGAGCGGGTGAGCCCGGCGTCCTTGATGGCCCCGTCCAGCGCGTCCGCCACCTGCCGCACCACACTGTCGGCGCGCCGTCCCGGGGTGCGCAGCTCGAACTCGCCGACCGTCTCACCGGTCACATCGGCAATGGCGGCGACGATCCGGTGGGCGTTCACATCGAGACCGGCGACATGGGCGGCACGGGCGTTCACCGCGTACAGCTGGGCATTGGGCCCCGGCCGCCCGGCCACGGTCCCGGTGGCGACGACCAGACCGGCCGCCTCCAGGCGGGCCAGCAGCTGCGACGCGGTGGGCTTGGAGAGTCCGGTCAGCTTCCCGATCTTCGTACGCGAGAGGGGTCCGTGCTCCAGCAGCAGATCGAGGGCGGCCCGGTCGTTCATGGCCCGCAGGACGCGGGGGGTTCCGGGTGTCGTTCCGGCCATGCGTGCTGCACCCGCCCTCTGTTAGGAAAGTTTCCTATTCGATGAGAGGACGGTAGGGCGCACGTCACCGACGCGTCAATGGGCCGAGCGCCGGCGGCAACCAAAGCGTTATCCGGCGAGCCGGACGGAGGGCTGTCCCGCCGGCGATCACGGGACAGCCCTCAGGCGCATTCAGGCCGAACCGGGCCCGCTTCGGCGGGGTTGGGCGGAGTGGTACGGCCGGTGGCGCCGAGTCCGGTTGTGCCGTCCGTGGGGCGGGTGGGCGCGAGCGCTGCCAGGGCCCGGCCGCCCGGCACCCCTCGGGCGGGCCAGGAATGAGCTGCTTCCGAGCCCCGGTCTCCTGTACTGCCGCCCGGGGCCCGTCCCGGTGTCATCGGCTGCCCGCCACCGCCGTTCAACCCGCTTTCACGCCGAAGGGCGCCCCACAGGCCCTCAGGGGCCGGGCGGGGCGCCCGTGGTTCCGCGGTGCTACTTGGCCAGGTTCGACGGCGGGATGGGTGTCGCGGCCAGCGACTGCGGGGATGTCGTCGACGCGTACGCGGACGGGGCAGCCATGCCGGCGGTCGGGTCCGCCGCCGACGGCTCGTCCGGCTGGGCCGGCACGCCACCGACCATCCGGATGCCCGCCTCGTCGAAGGCCAGCTTGATCCGCCAGCGCAGCTCGCGCTCCACGCCCAGCGCCTTGCCCGGCATCGTCTTCGCGGTCACCCGGACCGTCATCGAGTCCAGGAGCACCGAGTCCAGCCCGAGGATCTCCACCGGACCCCACAGGCGCTCGTTCCACGGGTCCTCCTTGGCCATCAGCCCGGCGGCCTCGGTGATCAGCGTACGTACCCGGCCGAGGTCCTCCGTGGGTTGTACCTGCACATCCACCCCGGCGGTCGACCAGCCCTGGCTGAGGTTGCCGATCCGCTTCACCTCGCCGTTGCGGACGTACCAGATCTCACCGCTGTCACCACGCAGCTTGGTGACCCGCAGACCGACCTCGATGACCTCACCGGAGGCGACGCCCGCGTCGATGGTGTCCCCGACGCCGTACTGGTCCTCAAGGATCATGAAGACACCGGAGAGGAAGTCGGTGACGAGGTTGCGCGCACCGAAACCGAGTGCCACACCCGCGACACCGGCGGAGGCGAGCAGCGGCGCCAGATCGATCTGGAAGGCGCCCAGGATCATCAGGGCGGCCGTACCGAGGATCAGGAACGAAGCGACCGACCGGAGTACGGACCCGATCGCCTCGGAGCGCTGACGGCGGCGTTCCGTATTGACCAGCAGGCCGCCGAGAGCGGTGCCCTCGACGGCTTGGGCGCTGCGGTTCATCCGCTCGATGAGCTTGGTGAGAGCACGGCGGATCGCGATGCGCAACATGACCGCGATGACTGCGATGAGGACGATGCGCAGACCGGTGTTCAGCCAGGTGGACCAGTTCTCCTCCACCCAGCCCGCGGCGTGACCGGCCTGCTTGGCGGCTTCGTCCAGCGAGCCGCCGGGCTCGGGTGACGGGGCTGCGGCCAACAGGGCGGACAGGGACACGGCGGAACCTCCAGATGGACGTGGGCTGACCAACCACACTAACGGGGTATCGGGAGTGCTCCATTGCCGTGACGGAGGGGAGAGGCACGCCTCACCCGGGGATATGGCAAGGGCAGCCGGTTCCGCGAACGGGGTGCGAGGCTGATTGTGGCCGATCGCACATCGATTCCGGGACCGCTCCGGCAACGGCCTCCCCAGCACGTGTTCCGGCGCTTGCGGGCCGTGCCGACGGCAGGGACCCGGGAAAATCCTTCCGGCCCGTTACCCGCACGTGGTGGCGGATTGACCAGGCATGAGGAGAGACTGAGATCGGATCGTCCCGGCGCGAGCCACGCGCCGCCGGCGTACAAGGAGGCATCCACCGTGCCGCATGTCCTGGTTCTCAACGCGTCGTACGAGCCGCTCGGCGTCGTACCGCTCCGCCGCGCGCTCGTCCTCGTCCTGGAGAACAAGGCCATCTGCCTTGAAGAGTCAGGCGCCCTCATGCACAGCGCCACCCGCGCCATCCCAGCCCCGAGCGTCGTCCGCCTGAAGCGGTTCGTACGGGTTCCCTATCGGGGGCCCGTTCCACTGACCCGCCGGGCGCTCTTCGCCAGGGACGGCGGGCGATGCATGTACTGCGGCGCCGCCGCGACCAGCGTCGACCATGTCATCCCCCGCAGCCGAGGCGGACAGCACGCCTGGGACAACGTGGTGGCGGCCTGCCGCCGCTGCAACCACGTCAAAGCCGACCGGCATCTGCCGGAGCTCGGCTGGCGGCTGCACCAGCAGCCCGCCCCGCCGACGGGACTCGCCTGGCGGATCATCGGGACGGGGCACCGGGACCCGCGCTGGCTGCCGTACTTGCAACCCTTCGGCGCGGACGACGCAATGGCCCGGATCGATGGCATCTCAGCCTGAGGACCCGGGCCTTTGTCGTCCCCGGGGCAGCCCCAGGGGTGACGGGAGAGCCCCTCTCAAGGGCTGTCCTCGACGGCGTACGCCTCCACGGACCAGAGCGAGTAGCCGAACTCGGTGCCGCGGGCGTCGCCCTGGACCCTGAGGAAGCGGGTGTCCTTCGCGTCCATGCGGACGGATTCGCGCCCGCCCTTGCCGTCCCGGACGGTCGCCGCCGTGCGCCAGTTGCGGCCGTCCGCGGAGACCTGTATGCGGTAGCGGGAGGCGTACGCGTCCTGCCACCGCAGTACCACCTGCCCGATCCTGGCGGGCTCCGCCAGTTCCGCCTGCCACCAGGCGCCGTCCTCGGCCGGGGACGACCAGCGGGTGGCCGGATCGCCGTCCGACGCGGCGGCCGCCGGGAAGTCGGGGGTCTCGTCGCCGGACGAGGAGGCGGTGGCCGTACGCACCAGATCGGGCCCGGCGGTCCGCGGGTAGGCCCGCACGGTGAGGGTGCTCTCCTCCCCGCCGAAGCCGATCGGCACCTCGTACTCACCGGCCGGGGTGTCCGCCGGGACGGTGATCTCCACGGGGACGTCGGTACGTGACCCGCGCGGCACCGTCGTCTGCTTCGGGATGGTCACCTCGATGCCCCGGGGCGCCTTCACGGTGAGTGTGCCGCGCACCTCGGTGAGGCGGCGGGCGGCGAGCCGCGCCGCGACCCGCTGCGGCCGGCCACCGATCTCGGCGTCCGTCTCACCGCGTACGAGGTCCAGCCTGGCCGCGGGCTCGTCACCGAACCACGGCACGAGGGCGCGTACCCGGAGGGCTTGGGGTGCGGTGGCGATTCCGGAGACGATCGGGGGCAGCGTGCCCGGGCTCGCTCCCGGGGCCTTCGCCATGGAGCCGGTGGGCCAGATCAGCCGGATCGCGTCGGTTCTGAGGCCCTTGGCCGCGGTCTGGGTCCAGCCCGTCCGCGACACCGGGCCGAGGCTGCGCCAGCCCTCGCCCGGCACATGGGCCTGCAGCGTCGCGTCCGTCCCGGCGCCCGGAACGGTCATCGCGGTCACGGCCTCCATCGGGCGGGCCCGGTTCAGCCGGACCGTATAGCTGCCCGGGGCCTCGGTCACCGTACCGGTGTCCCGGTCGGCACCGGTCCACGCGTCGGCCTCCTTGCGCACCCGGTCCAGGAAGGGGTCGAGCACCCCCTTGCCGACCGTCGCCCCGCTCGCCCTGACCTCAGTGCGCAGCGGCTCCAGGGCCAGCGACGCCTTCCACGCGGCCGCGCCGTCGCCGCGTGCCTGGGCCTGCAGCAGATCGACGGCGAGTTCGCCCGCCCGTCCGTACCGGGCCAACTGCTCGGTCCAGGGACGCACTTCGTCGTCGAGCCGCCCGTCCGCCGGGCCCTTCAGCCGCTGCGGGGCCTCCCGCATCACGGTGAAAGCGGCCCGCAGCTCGCGTGCCGCGTCGGCCCGCGCCGTGGCGTTTGTCGTCGTACGGGAGTTCCAGAACGCGGCGAACAACGGCCGCAGATACGCGGACTCGTCGCCGCCCAGCACGGACGTCGCACTGTTCCCGGCCAGCGCCCGCAGCGCGTCCCGGGTGCGGGCGTCGCCGCCCGCCAGATCGTCGATGGCCGCCTGCCAGGACTCCTGCGCCCGGTAGCCCTGTGGGTTCCAGGCGAAGTCGGCGGCGGTGAACAGCGGGATGCGGGACGCGGACGGCTGCTCCATCGCGTTGGCGAGCAGCGCCGCCGAACCGATTGCGACCGCCGGGTCCCGGCCGGTGTACGGGCCGAGGAAGATGCGGTCCTGTGCGTAGTCGTTGACCGGGTAGTTGTCCATCGTGACGAGCGGATGCCGGAACGTGGCGCGAGCCCCGGCCAGTTCTCCGCCGGTGATTGTCCTCGGCACGACCCCGACGCCGGTCCAGGCGATCTGCACGCGGTCGTCCAGCTCCTTCGCGAGAGCCGCGCGGTAGTCGGTGACCCCGTTCTGGTAGAACTCCGTCGGCATCACCGACAGCGGCTCCGCATCCGGGTACCGGTCCGCGAGGTGCTGTGCCACCTTGCTCGCGACCCGCGCCTGGGCCCTGGCCGCCGCCTCGGGGCCGCTGCCGAAGGTGTCCCGGTCGTCGTCGCAGTGCCATTCGCTGTAGCTGACGTCCTGGAACTGCAGCTGGAAGACGCGCACGCCGAGTGCCCACATGGCGTCGATCTTCCGCGTCAGCGCCTTCACATCGCTGTCCGAGGACATGCACATGGCCTGGCCGGGCGAGACCGCCCAGCCGAGCGTCACATGCTGGGCGCGGGCCCGTTCGGCCACCGCCCGGAAGTCGGCGCGCCGTTCGGCGGGGTACGGATCGCGCCAGCGGGCCTGCCGATACGGGTCGTCGCCCGCCGCGTAGAGGTACCGGTTCTGCTTCGTCCGCCCCATGAAGTCGATCTGCGCGAGCCGCTCCGCACGCGTCCACGGATGCCCGTAGAAGCCCTCGGTCATGCCGCGCACGGTGGTGCCCGGCCAGTCCCGCACGGTGACCCCGGCGACGCTTCCGTTCCGGATCAGCTGACGCAGCGTTTGCACGGCGTGGAAGAGGCCGTCGTCGCCGAGGCCGTCCAGGGCGATGGTGGGGCGGCCCGCGACCGTACCGACCGCTATCCGGTAGCCGCCGGACGGCAGATCGGTGCGCTCCGGGGCGTGCAGGGCCCGCAGGGCGTCCTGGGCGTCGTCGCCGCCGAGCCGGATGACCGGCCCGCGGCCCGGCAGCGCCTCGTGGACGGTCCGTACGCCTGCGTCGCGCAGCACCTGCCGGGCTGCGTCGAGGGCGTACGGATCGGTGCGCGCACCGGCGAGGAGGGTCACCTCGGTGGAGAGCGGTACGGCGGCTCCGGACGCCTTGATGGCCTGCGGGCGAGGCCACACGGTGGGCAGCGCGCCGTCGTCGGTACGGTCGGATGCCGAAACGGCGGGAGAGCCGGGGCCCGAGGGTGCGGCGAAGGCGGCCGGGGAGCCGGTGGAGAGCAGTCCGCCGAGCACGGCGGCCGCGACGGCCGCCGCCTGCTTTCTGCGCCTGAGCTGCATGCCGTACTCCCTCGCTCCCATCGATGGGATCCGAGCCCACCACCCGGGCGCGAGGGTGTCAATGTGTGTGACCGTTGTGCCGCATATGCCCGATGCGGTGGGTGGGGTGAGATGTGGTCAGCGATCGGCGGACCGCAGCAGGGATGACGCCGAACGGCCGAAAACGGCGGACGGTTTACGGGTGACCGGCCTCTGGGGAACGGAATGTGACCCAGGGCACGTTGGGGTCGTTGTTGTAGCGCCTATGTCTGCGGTCGCCCCCGCTGGGTAGGCCTGCTGTGTCCACTTGTCCACGGCCAGGAGGCCGCCATGCCCGCTGCCGCGCAGCTTCTGCTCTCCGCCCTGACCGAACAGGTACCGGGTCCCGCCCCGCTCACCGGCGAACCCGCATCCGCCGACGTCATTCCTCTCACCAGCGAGCCGCCGCTCGCCGACGCAATTCCTCTCACGAGCGAGCCGCCGCACGCCGCAGCCATCCCTTTGACGAGCGAGCCGCCGCTCGCTGCCGTCGCCCCACTGACCAGCGAGCCGACCGCCCCCGGCACCGCGGGGGGCACGGAGTCCCCAGGAGTCTGAATGGGCCTGTCCCGGCTTGCCGCAATGCACGGCGTCGCCACCTCCTACTCCCCGTCCGCGGATGTCACGGTGACCGTCCCCGACGGCACGGTGATCACCGTGCTCGCCGCGCTGGGCGTGGACGCCACCACCCCCGAAGCGGTACGGGAATCACTCTCCGCCGCCGAGTCGGCGGCCGCCTCCCGGCTGCTCCCGCCGACGCTCGTGGTGTGGGCCGGGGAGCCCCTGCCGCCCGCCCTGACCGCACTGAGCCCGGGCACCACACTGGACATCGAGCCAGAGGGAGCGGCCGGATCGCCCCGGCCGCCACGGATGAGGGTGGCGGGCGGACAGCCGGATCCGGCCGTTTCCACGGTGAGCACTGCCACCCCCGCCTGGTGGGCCGAACCTTCGCTCGGCGTGCACCGGTTGACCGTGCGTACCCAGCACGGCCGGTCCGCCACCACCACTTTGATCGTCGCCCCAGCCCGGGTGCCCCAGTCGCCCCGGCGCACCCATGGCTTCCTCGTTCAGCTCTACTCCCTGCTCTCCGGGCGCTCCTGGGGCATGGGCGACCTCGGCGACCTCGCCGACCTCGCCGCCTGGTCGGGCCGGACCCTCGGCGCCGGGTTCGTCCAGGTCAATCCGCTGCACGCCGCCGTACCGGACAGACCCACCGACCCGTCCCCGTACCGCCCCTCATCGCGCCGCTTCCCCGACCCCGTCCATCTGCACATCGAGTCGATCCCTGAGTACGGGCACGTGCGGGACCGGGCCGCCCTCGACGACCTGCGGCAAAGTGCCGAAGCCCTCAGCGAGGCGGTCCTGAACAAGGGCGCCCTGATCGACCGGGACGCCGTCTGGGAACTCAAGCGCCAGGCTCTCGAACTCGTATCGGAGGTCCCGCTGACCCCCGGCCGCCGCGCCGCCTACTGCGACTTCCTCGCCGAGCAGGGGCAGGCCCTGGAGGACCACGCCCTGTGGTGCGCCCTCGCCGAGGTGCACGGCTCCGACTGGCACGCCTGGCCGGCCGGGCTGCGCGACCCCCGCTCCCCGCAGACCGCCCGCGCCCGTGGCGAACTCCTCGACCGGGTCGACTTCCACTGCCGGCTCGCCTGGCTGACCGACACCCAGCTCGGCGCCGCCCAGAGCGCCGCGCGGGACGCCGGGATGGCGGTCGGCATCGTCCACGACCTCGCCGTCGGCGTGCACCCCGGCGGCGCCGACGCCTGGGCGCAGCAGGACGCCTTCGCGCACGGCATGTCGGTCGGCGCACCCCCGGACGCGTTCAACGCGCGCGGCCAGGACTGGGGGCTGCCCCCGTGGCGCCCCGACGTCCTCGCCGCATCCGGCTACGCCCCGTACCGCGGACTGCTCCGCGGTCTCCTCTCCCGCGCGGGCGCCCTCCGCATCGACCACGTCATGGGCCTGTTCCGGCTCTGGTGGGTTCCCGAGGGAAAGCCGCCGACCGAGGGCACATACGTCAGTCATGACGCCGAGGCGATGCTCGCCGTCCTCGCCCTGGAGGCGCACCTGGCCGGCGCGGTCGTCATAGGGGAGGATCTCGGCACGGTCGAACCCGGCGTACGCGAAGCACTCGCCCGGCGCGGAGTGCTCGGCACGTCCGTGCTCTGGTTCGAGCGCGACTGGGCGGGCACCGGCCGCCCGCTGCCCCCGCAGGCCTGGCGCGAGGGATGCCTGGCCACCGCCACCACCCACGACCTGCCGTCCACCGCCGCTCGGCTGACCGGCGACCACGTGACGCTCCGCCACCGTCTCGGCCTGCTCACCCGCACCCTGGAGCAGGAACAGACCGAGGACGCCGCCGACACCGCCGAGTGGCTCGCCCTGCTCGCCCGACTCGGACTGTTCCCGGAGGGCGCGGGCGACGAGGAGGGCGCGGTCCGGGCCGTCCACCGCTTCCTGCTCCGTACCCCCGCCCGCATGGTCGGCATCTGGCTCCCGGACACGGTCGGCGACCGCCGCCCGCAGAACCTGCCGGGCACCTGGGACCAGTACCCCAACTGGCGGCTGCCCATCGCCGACGCGGAGGGCCACCCGGTCACCCTGGAGGAGCTCGCCGCATCCCCTCGTCTGCACCGCCTGATGGAGGTCCTCGGCCCCGAGAACAGTCGCCCCCGTCCCCGTACGGTACCCCCGGGCGCGCGCCGCTCCTAGGCGTTCGCTACGTTTGCACTGTGGACAAGAAGAACGCAATGCGCGCCGGCGCCGTGGCGGCCGGTACGACGCTGATGATGCTGCTCATGTCGTCCCCTGCGCTTGCGCTGACGCGTGACGCCGGCGACGACCCGGGCCCCGGCCTGAGCGCGATCGAAACGATCGGCCTGTACGTCGTGGCCCCCATCGCTCTGTTCGTGATCATCACGGGTCTGGTCATGCTCCTGGACAAGTCCAAGAAGCACGCCTGACCCTCCGGTTGCGCAGCGCCAGAACTGCGTAGCCACACCAGCGCTGTCCCAGGGCGCCTCGGCGTGCGTCAGGCACGTCGAGGCGCCCTGTTGTGCGTTCCGGCGGAGCGCCCTTCCTCGCGGGCCGGGTCCGCGGCGGCGGATAATGTGCGGACATGACCGAGTGGGACATCAAGAAGCTCCGGATTCTGCGCACGCTGAGCGAGCGCGGGACCGTCACGGCGACGGCCGAGGCGCTGCTGATGACCCCCTCCGCGGTGTCCCAGCAGCTCTCCAACCTGGCCAAGCAGCTGGGCGTACCCCTGCTGGAAGCACAGGGGCGACGCGTCCGGCTCACCGATGCCGCGCACCTCGTACTCCGCCACGCCGAAGCGGTCTTCGCCCAGCTGGAACGCGCCGATGCCGAGTTGACCGGCTACCTGCGGGGCGAGGCGGGGGAGGTGCGGGTCGGCGCCTTCTCGACGGCGGTGCCCGCCCTCGTCGTACCGGCGGTCCGGCTCCTGCGCGCCGACGGCCGGCCGGGACCGTCGGTGCGGGTACGGGAGGCGGAGGCCGCGGAGGCGTACCAGCTCCTGTCGGCCGGCGACGTCGACCTCGCGCTCTCCCTCGCCGCGCACGCACCGACCGCCCACGATCCCCGCTTCACCCTCCGCCCTCTGCTGACCGACCCGCTCGACGTCGCCCTCCCCGCCGGTCACCGGCTCGCGGACGCCCCAGGGCTCCGGCTGGCCGACCTCGCCGCAGAACCGTGGATCTTCGGCGGTTCGGGCCCCTGGTCGGAGATCACCACGGCCGCGTGCGAGGCGGCCGGGTTCGTGCCGGAGCAGGCGCACAGCGCCTCCGGGTGGACCGCGATCCTCGCCATGGTCGAGGCGGACATGGGTGTCGCCCTGATCCCGCGGATGGCCTCGGCAGAACGCCGCAAGGGTGTGGTGATGCGCGTTCTGGAGGCGGACCTGCCCAGGCGCCATGTGATGGCGGCGGTACGGCAGGGGGCGGAGGAGGGGCCGGCGGTGGCCCGGGTCCTGGCCGCGCTCGAACAGGCCAGCGCGGCCCGCGCGAATACGTTCAGCTGAGCTGAAGGAATTGTGCGAAAACTTTCGATGGACCTGATGGGTCATTCGGCGCGACAGTTACCCACATGACCTTCGACGCGAACGAGACCACTGCCTCCGACAACGACCCCCACGCCAACGACGCGGCCCCCTATGGCGGAGGCGACCCCTACGCCGACTACCGCACCGGCGACTTCCCCTTCACCGAACTGGTGGACCTCGCCGACCGCCGCCTCGGTGCGGGCGTGATCGCCGCGAACGACGAGTTCTTCGCCGAGCGCGAGAACCTGCTGATCCGCGAGCGTGCCGTGTTCGACCCTGAGCGCTTCGGGCACAAGGGCAAGATCATGGACGGCTGGGAGACCCGCCGCCGCCGCGGCACCGACGCCGCACACCCCTTCCCGGCGCCCGAGGACCACGACTGGGCCCTCGTCCGCCTCGGTGCCCCCGGCATCATCCGCGGCATCGTCGTCGACACCGCCCACTTCCGTGGCAACTACCCGCAGCGCGTCTCGATCCAGGCGACATCGGTCGAGGGCTCACCCAGCCCCTCCGAACTCCTCGCCGACGACGTGAAATGGGAGGAGATCGTCCCGCCGACCCCCGTACGGGGCCACGCCGCCAACGGGTTCGAGATCACCGGCGGCCGCCGCTACACCCACGTCCGCCTCTGCCAGCACCCCGACGGGGGCATAGCCCGCCTCCGCGTCCACGGCGAGGTCCTCCCCGACCCCGCATGGCTGGCCACCCTCGGCACGATCGACCTGATCGCGGTGGTCAACGGCGGTGCCTACGAGGACGCCTCGGACCGCTTCTACTCCTCACCGACCCAGATCATCCTGCCCGGCACCTCCCGCAAGATGGACGACGGCTGGGAGAACCGCCGCCGCCGCGTACGCGACACGAACGACTGGGTCCGCTTCCGCCTGGTCGCCCAGGGCGCGGTCCGCGCGGTCGAGATCGACACAGCCTGCCTCAAGGGCAACGCGGCCGGCTGGATCGCCCTCCGGGGCCGCAACGGCGAGACGGGTGAATGGTTCGACATCATCCCCCGCACCGAGCTCCAGCCCGACACCCTCCACCGATTCCCCCTGCGCGCGCAGGCCGTGGTCACTCACGTCCGCCTCGACGCGTTCCCGGACGGCGGCGTGGCCCGCATGCGCCTGCACGGCACGCTCACCGAATCGGGAGCGGCCGAACTGGCCACCCGTTACGAGGAGTCGGGCGCGTAGCTTCACGCCCTACCGCTCCCGCCCGGCGAACGGCCGCGCCACGCGAATGTCCCCTGGGGGTCGCGGACGAGGCACGCGAAGGGGGCGCTCCCCGAAGGAAGCGCCCCCACTGCTCAGCTGCTGTTACTGCTACGCGGTCGCCGCCGCCGCGTCCGCCGCCTGGGCCTTCAGCGCGCGCTCCACGCCTGCCCGCGACTCGGAGATCAGCCGGCGCAGTGCCGCGTTCGGCTCCGCCGAGTCCAGCCAGGCGTCCGTCGCGTCCAGGGTCTCCTGCGAGACCTGGAGGGACGGGTAGAGGCCGACGGCGATCTGCTGGGCCATCTCGTAGCTGCGCGAGTCCCAGACGTCCTTCACCGCTGCGAAGAACTGCTCGGAGTACGGGGCCAGCAGCTCGCGCTGGTCGGTCTGGACGAAGCCGCCGATGACCGCCTCCTGGACGGCGTTCGGAAGCTTGTCCGACTCGACGACCGAGGCCCATGCCTCCGCCTTCGCCTCGGCCGTGGGACGTGCCGCGCGGGCGGTCGCCGCGTGGCGTTCGCCGGCGGCCGTCTTGTCGCGCTCGTACTCGGCGGCGATCTCGTCCTCGTCCAGCAGGCCGACCGCGGCAAGTCGTTCGACGAACGCCCAGCGCAGCTCGGTGTCGACGACGAGGCCCTCGACCGTCTCCGTGCCGTTGAGCAGTGCCTGGAGCAGGTCGAGCTGCTGCGGGTTGCGGGCCGTTGCCGCGAGTGCGTGGGCCCAGGCGAGCTGGTGGTCGCTGCCCGGCTCCGCGGCGCGCAGGTGGGCGAGGGTCGCCTCCGTCCAGTGCGCCAGTGCCGCCTCGCGGGACTCCGGCGCCGCGTACAGGTCCAGGGCCAGCTTCACCTGGCGGTGCAGCGACTGGACGACGCCGATGTCCGACTCCTTGCCGATGCCGGACAGGACGAGCGAAAGGTAGTCGCGCGTCGCCAGCTCTCCGTCACGGGTCATGTCCCAGGCGGAGGCCCAGCACAGGGCGCGCGGCAGCGACTCGGTGAAGTCGCCGAGGTGCTCGGTGACGACCCGCAGGGACTCCTCGTCGAGGCGGACCTTCGCGTACGACAGGTCGTCGTCGTTGAGGAGGATGACCGCCGGACGGGCGGTGTTCGCCGGGAACGGGACGGTGGTGCGCTCGCCGTCGACGTCCAGCTCGATCCGGTTCGTACGGACCAGCTTGCCGGAGTCGTCGAGGTCGTAGCAGCCGATCGCGATCCGGTGCGGGCGCAGCGTCGACTCGCCCTTGGCGCCGGCGGGCAGCGCCGGGGCCTCCTGAAGGACGGTGAACGACGTGACGTGACCGTTCTCGTCGGTGGCGACCTCCGGGCGCAGGATGTTGATGCCCGCCGTCTCCAGCCATGCCTTCGACCAGGTCTTCAGGTCGCGGCCGGAGGTCTCCTCCAGCGCGCCCAGCAGGTCGGACAGGCGGGTGTTGCCGAACGCGTGCGCCTTGAAGTACGCCTGGACGCCCTTGAAGAACTCGTCCATGCCGACATACGCCACCAGCTGCTTCAGGACCGAGGCGCCCTTGGCGTACGTGATCCCGTCGAAGTTGACCAGCACGTCGTCCAGGTCACGGATGTCCGCCATGATCGGGTGCGTGGACGGCAGCTGGTCCTGGCGGTAGGCCCAGGTCTTCTCGCTGTTGGCGAACGTGGTCCAGGCGTTCGGCCACTTCGAGCCCTCCGCGTACGCCTGGCAGGCGACCGAGGTGTACGTGGCGAACGACTCGTTCAGCCACAGGTCGTTCCACCACTCCATGGTGACGAGGTCGCCGAACCACATGTGCGCCAGCTCGTGCAGGATGGTCTCCGCGCGCCGCTCGTACGCCGCGTCCGTCACCTTCGAGCGGAACACGTACTGGTCGCGGATGGTGACCGCGCCCGCGTTCTCCATCGCGCCCGCGTTGAACTCCGGGACGAACAGCTGGTCGTACTTGGCGAACGGGTAGTCGTAGTCGAACTTCTCCTGGAACCAGTCGAAGCCCTGCCGTGTGACGTCGAAGATCGCGTCCGCGTCGAGGAACTCCGCGAGCGAGGGACGGCAGTAGATGCCGAGCGGAACGGACTGGCCGTCCTTCTCGTAGCTGCTGTGCACCGCGTGGTACGGACCGGCGATCAGGGCCGTGATGTACGTCGAGATGCGCGGCGTCGGTTCGAAGACCCAGACGTCGTCCGTGGGCTCCGGGGTGGCGGAGTTCGAGATGACCTTCCAGCCCGCCGGCGCCTTCACGGTGAACTGGAAGGTCGCCTTCAGGTCGGGCTGCTCGAAGCTCGCGAACACCCGGCGGGCGTCCGGCACCTCGAACTGCGTGTACAGGTACGCCTGCTGGTCGACCGGGTCGACGAAGCGGTGCAGGCCCTCGCCGGTGTTGGTGTACGCGCAGTCCGCGACGACCCGCAGCTCGTTGGAGCCCGCCCGCAGGTGCGGCAGTGCGATCCGCGAGTCGCGGAAGACGGCGGCCACGTCCAGGGCCTTGCCGTTCAGCTCGACCTCGTGCACGGCCGGGGCGACCAGGTCGATGAAGGTTTCCGCGCCGGCTTCGGCGGATTCGAAGCGCACGGTGGTGACGGACCGGTAGGTGCCGCCCTCCTGTGCGCCGGAGAGGTCGAGATCGATCTCGTACGCGTCCACGGTCAGCAGGCGCGCCCGCTCCTGTGCCTCTTCGCGGGTCAGATTCGTGCCAGGCACCCGGTCATCTCCTTGATATGCGATGTTTCCGGGTCATCCTTCCACGCGGAACGCACGCAACGCTATGTCCGTTTTCCGCCGGACCCCGGCGGTGCCACGCGCGACGCTCGAACCATGACCCGTTACGAGGCACGTCCCATCGAACCTGCTGTCCTCAAAGAGCTCCGCGACACCGACGACGCGGGCCGTCCCTGCGCCCCCTACACCGAGCGGGAAGGCGGCAGCCCGCTGCGCTGCTGTCTGCGGGGCGTCGAGCCGGGGGAGCGGATCGCCCTCGTCTCGTACGCGCCGCTGCGCCGCTGGGCGGCCGCGACCTGGGCCAGGCCCGGGGCTTACGACGAGCAGGGCCCCGTCTACATCCACGCCGAGGAGTGCGAGGGCCCGGCGGCGGGCGGGGACGGCTATCCGTTCGCCCGGGCCGGCGCGCTGCGCACGGTCCGCCGCTACAACGCGGACGGCCACATCGTCGGCGGCCGTCTGCTGGAGATCCCCGCCGACCCGTCGCGCGGCTTCGACGAGGCGTTCGCGGAGGCGTTCGCCGACCCGGAGGTGGCGCTGGTGCATGTCAGGGCCGTCGAGTACGGCTGCTTCCACTTCGAGGTCCGCAGGCCGCAGGGCTGACGGCGGAGGGAGAGAGGGCACGGACAGAGGTGTCGGCGGACACCCGGCAGGGTGCCCGCCGAAACCTCTGTCCGTGCGACGCGTCAGCCGTTCAGCTCCGCCGCGACGAGCTCCGCGATCTGCACCGCGTTCAGCGCCGCGCCCTTGCGCAGGTTGTCACCGGAGACGAAGAGCGCCAGCCCGTTCTTCACGGTCTCGTCGGCCCGGATGCGGCCCACGTACGACACGTCCTGGCCGGCCGCCTGGAGCGGGGTCGGGATCTCCGAGAGCTCGACGCCCTCGGCGTCCTTCAGCAGCTCGTAGGCGCGCTCGACGCTGATCGGACGGGCGAAGCGGGCGTTGATCTGGAGGGAGTGGCCGGAGAAGACCGGGACCCGGACGCAGGTGCCGGACACCTTGAGCTCCGGGATCTCCAGGATCTTGCGGGACTCGTTGCGGAGCTTCTGCTCCTCGTCGGTCTCGAACGAGCCGTCGTCGACGATCGAGCCGGCAAGCGGCAGCACGTTGAAGGCGATCGGCCGCTTGTAGATGGCCGGCTCGGGGAAATCGACGGCCCCGCCGTCGTGGGTGAGCTTGTCGGCGTCGGCGATCACCTTGGACGCCTGCCCGTGCAGCTCGGCGACCCCGGCCACACCGGAGCCGGAGACCGCTTGGTAACTGGCGACGACGAGCGCGTCGAGACCGGCCTCGTCGTGCAGCGGGCGCAGCACGGGCATCGCGGCCATCGTGGTGCAGTTCGGGTTCGCGATGATGCCCTTGGGACGGTCCTTGATCGCGTGCGGGTTGACCTCGGAGACGACCAGCGGAACCTCGGGGTCCTTGCGCCACGCGGAGGAATTGTCGATCACGACGGCGCCCTGGGAGGCGACCTTCTCGGCGAGCGCCTTGGACGTCGCGCCACCGGCGGAGAACAGCACGATGTCCAGACCCGTGTAGTCCGCGGTGGAGGCGTCCTCGACCGTGATCTCCTGGCCTTCCCACTCGATCGTGGAACCTGCGGAGCGCGCGGAGGCGAAGAGCCGCAGCTCGTCGGTCGGGAACTTCCGCTCGGCCAGGATCCTGCGCATGACTGTGCCGACCTGACCGGTGGCGCCGACGATTCCGACCTTCACAGGGACTCCTTCAAACGTACGAGCTGGCGCGGTTGCCGTTCCATGATGCGTATGTCCACGGCTTCCTTGTCCAATCCATTGTCCGGCAGACGGACAGCGGGCGGGAATCGAACGTTTCGCAACGCCTCCGCGTCAGAGGGGAAACACGCTCCAGGGGAGGCAGTCCTTGCTGAGAAGGAGAGCTCTGGGCGCGGGGGCGGACCCCCTCGGCCCCGCGCAGGTCGACCGGGTCCGCGCGGTCCTGTCGCTCGGCGGAGTGCCGTACGCCGATCTTCAGGACGGGGTGCAGCAGGTCCGGCTGCGGCTGCTGGAACGCCTCGCGAACGGCCTGGAGGCGCCGCGGGAGGTGGGGGCGTGGGCGGCGGTGGTCGCCTCGAACCTGGCCGCCGACTGGCATCGCACCCGGCACCGGCAGGAACGGATCGGTGCCAGGCTCCACGCGTTGCGCGGGCCTGATACGGGGACCTCCGGGGACGACCAGGAGGGCCGGCTGCTCGCGCTGGCGGTCGCCGAGGGCCTCGACGCGCTGCCGGCCCCGCAGCGCCAGGCGCTGGTGCTCCGGTTCTACGCGGATCTCTCCGTGCCGCAGATCGCGGCGGAGCTGTCCGTCCCGGAAGGAACGGTCAAGAGTCGTCTGCACGCGGCGGCGAAGGCCATGCGTGCGCGGCTCCATGCGGACGAGGTGGTGTGACGGTGCCCAGGAAAGACGATTCCGACGAGCTCATGGCCGTGCTGCTGGGGGAGCCGGTGCCCGAGGGGGGCGACCCGACGGCGGCCCGGTATGCGGCGGCGGCCCGGGACATGGCGGTCCTGAGCGGCCGGCTCCGCTACATCGGGGACACGCTGGCCGCCGGGGGGGAGCCGGCGCGGGCCGCCCCTGTGGTGCGGCGGTCCCGGATGCGCCGCGGTCCGCTCGCGCTGGCCGCCTCGGTGGTGGTCCTGGTGTGCGCGCTGGGCGTCGGAGTGCTCTGGCGGGCGGCGCAGCCCGCGGGCGAGGGGGGTGACGCCAAGCTCACCGAGTCGGGGATGGTGGCCTGCGCCCGGACCATCGCCGACGGCTCCGTGACCCGTACCGAAGGGGCCGGCGGGAGCGTACGGGTGGTACTCGCCGTGGAACGCTATCTCAAACCGGAGCGGGGCGGGCCTGCCGAGATGGAGTTCCTCGTCTCGCGTGACGAGGCGGGGTACTTCCGGCCGGGTGAGCGGATGGTGGTGAGCATCTCCCGGTTCGCCGGCGAAGGGGTCCAGTCGTACACGGGGGCCGACCGGGAGGCCGCCTGGGAGTGGATGTCGGCTGTCCTGCCGGAGTCCCGCTCCGGCTGCCCGGGCCCCGGCTGAGCGCACCCGCGAACGGGCGGGGCGGGTGCCCTCGCGAACGGGCGAGGGGCCGGCGCCCCTGTGCGGGCGCCGGCCCCTCCCCGTATCACCGCGAGGCAACCGCTACGGCGTGACCTTCTCGATCACGACGCTGCCGGTGCCTGCCGCGGTGCCGCGGCTGTTCACCAGCCGGACCTCGCCGAAGAACTGACGTCCCTCGGGAGCCGCACCGGCGACCACGACCTCGGCGCCGACCTGTGCCGAGGCGCCGTTGGCCAGGTTCACGGCCTTCGACTCGTCGACCTTGAGCGTGCCGAGCGACGGGGTGTAGTACACGTCGCGGTAGTTGTACGTGGTGGTCCCGGCCGGGACCGAGTAGCCGTCGACGCGAATCGTGTACGTACCCGCGGCGGGCTTCACCAGGCTGACCGCTTCCTCCGAGCCTGCGGTCGTGGAGGCGCCGACCTGGTTGCCGTCCTTGTCGAGGACGTACAGGTCCAGGTCGGCGTTGGCGTCCGAGGTGCCGCCGATGGCGACGTCCAGCTTCTCGACGCCCTCACCGATGGTGACGGTGGTGATCTGCTGGTCCTTCGTCTTGATCGACGGGGTGGCGACCTTGGCCGAGCCCAGCGAGCCGCCCTTGAGCTTGCCCGCCAGGTCGCCCGCACCGTTGGTGGCGGTCCAGCTCACCGCGGTCGGCGTGCCGATCTTCGCCTCGGGCAGCGTCTGCACGGCCGGGTCGAAGGACGCGCCGAGCAGGGAGACGTCGAGCTTGAACGGGTTGTCCAGCAGCGGCGACGTGCGCCGTGCCTCGACCTCGATCTCCCAGACACCGGCCTGCGGGTCGGCGTACGAGCGCACGTCGGGGCGGCAGGTGTTGGCCGGGTTGTCGTAGTTCGGGTAGCAGAACGGCGTTCCGCTGTTCTCCATCGTCACCCCGTACGGGTGGAGGGAGATGAACCGCGTCTGGCTGCCCGAGCGCAGGCCGCTCATCGCGACCTCAAGGGTCTTGGCGCCCTCCGGCACGTTCACGAAGTACGACGTGGTGCCGTTGCGCTGCACCGAGCCGGATGCCGTGAACGCGTAACCCGGCTTCACCAGGTCGTTGGAGACGATGACCGTGGCGAGGATCTGCTGGTCCACACCGACGGTCTTCGCGTCGTCGACCTGCAGGATCGCGCTGTGCACGCCCGCGCTGCCCGGCTTCGCCCGGACCTTGACGGTCACCGGCTTGCCCAGCGGCAGCGAGATGGCACTGCTGCCGGTGAGCGCGAAGGTGCCGTCGTTGTTCTTCCAGGACAGCTGGTGCGTGACGGCCTTGTCCGGGCCCGTGGTGCGGGTGACCGTGACGTCGTACGACTTCGTCTGGCCGGCCTTGAGGCCGCCCTCGCGGTCGTACAGGCCGGTACCGAAGCCCGGGGTCTCCAGCGCGAAGTCGATCGCCGTGTCGACCGGGGCCTTCACGGAGTACTCGTGCGCCGGGGCGCCCTGCTTCTCGATCAGCTTCCAGGCGTCGACGATGTTGATCAGACCGGCACCCTGGGCGTGCGCGGGCACACCCTCGATGTGCGTGGCGCTGCTGGTCAGCGCGGTGCGCAGGTCGGCCGGCGGCAGCTCGATGTGCTGCTGCTTCGCGGCGGACAGCAGCAGCGCGGTCGCACCGGCGGCCTGCGGCGAGGCCATCGAGGTGCCCTGCAGCATGGAGTAACCGGCCGGCAGGTCGTAGCCCGCCTCCTTGACCGGGCCGCCGGGCAGCCAGGTCTGGGTGCTGTTGATCGCGGCACCCGGGGCCGTCAGGGTCGGCGTGAAGCCGCCGTCCTCACGCGGACCGCGCGAGGAGAACGGCATCATGTCGTACTTCTTGGTGACGTTCGAGCCGTAGTTGGCGGCCCACGTCTCCTTGGAGACGGACGCACCGACGGAGATGACGTGATCGGCGAGGCCGGGGTCACCGATGGTGTTGACACCCGGGCCGTTGTTCCCGGCCGAGATGACCAGCTGGACGCCGTACATGTCGATGAGCCGCTTGTAGAGCCTTGCGCGGGCGTTGTTGCCGTCGTTGAGTGCCGGCAGGCCACCGATCGACATGTTGACGACATCGACACCGCGGTTCACGACGAGGTCGGTCATGCCCTCCATGAGCGCGATGTTGGTGCAGCCGCCGGTCCAGGTGCAGGCGCGCGAGGAGACGATCTTCGCGCCGGGCGCGGCGCCGTTCATCTTGCCGCCGAACAGCCCGTTGGCGGCGGTGATGCCGGCGACGTGGGTGCCGTGCTCGCTCTCGATGACACCGATGTTGACGTAGTCGGCCTTGTCGCCGGCCGCGTTGTACACGACGTTCTTGCGGGTCTCGACGACGAACGGGATGCGCTCGACGACCTCGGTCGCCGGATCGTCCGTGCCGAAGTAGCCGACCTGGTGGCCGTCCTTGTACGGCTTCATGACGGCGTCGTTCGTGAAGTCCGCGTCGTTGTTCAGGTCGACACGGACGGTGCCGTCGACCGGGTCGTAGAGCACGGCCCAGACGTCGGTGGTGTCGCCGTCCCGGTTCAGGTCGCCGGCCATGTCGCCACCCTTGGTGGCGGCCTCGGAGAAGAGCTGGATCTTGTACGAGCCGCTCGGCGCCGAGTAGGTGCGCCCGCCGATGGTGAAGGTCGGGCCGGTCACCGAGGCGGTCATCCGCAGCCAGGTGCCGTCGCGGTCGCTGACCGGGTCGGTGGCCGTCACCCAGTCGACGATCTTGCGCTCGCCGGTGGTGGTCTTCTGGAGCGCCGGGTGACCGAGGTCGACACCCGAGTCCAGGATGCCGATGGTCACGCCGCGGCCGTCGGCCTTCGGGTGCTCCTTCACGAAGTCGACCGCACCCGTCTCGAAGGACGGGTTGTACGGGTTCTTCGCCGGCGTCTTGCTGCTGGGCGCCGGGTAGGTGCCCGTGGACGCTGTCGTCGCCCCGGCGGCCCGGTCGCCCGAGGGCGTCGGGTCGTCGAGCATGATCTCCTGCTTGAGATCGATGCCTTGGACGGACGTCAGCTTCGAGGCCGCCTTGATGGTCGCCTCGGCGGTCTCGGTCGGTACGGTCGCGCGGACGTAGCCGAGCTTGTCGTACGTACGTCCCAGCACGGACCCCTTGACAGCTTCCAACTGCTTGGTGACCTGCTCGGTCGCACCGGGCGCCGTGGCGATCATCATGGTGATGTTCTTCTCGCCCTTGGCTTCCGCCTTGGTCAGAAGATCGGCATCGGCCGCACCGAGCTTGTCGCTGTCGGCGGCTGCCTTGACGAGGGCGGTGGCCGGGTCGTCGGCGGCGAAGACCGGGGCGGCACCGGAGGCGGCCAGTGCGGCCACCAGACCGGCAGCAGCCGCGACTCGGGCCACGCGTCTCGCCCCGGATATGGAACTGGGGGATTCGGAGGTCATCAGCATCCCTGTAAGTGAAAGAGAAAGTCCGGAATTCGGTACCGGATGACCGCTCAGCCTTTCGTAAAGGCCAGGTTTTGTGGAGGGTTGGTGTGTCCGAATTGCTGCTGTGGCGTACTTCCGCCAATGGGGCTGATGCGCCACGAGGGATGAACCCGGTGATAACTCCCTTATCAGCGGGGCAGGATGACCACATACTCAGCAGGGGCACAGTCGGCGGCAGCCATCAGCGCGGTACGCACCGCGGTCGCCTGCTGCTCCGGCGCCTCCTGGAGCCTCTTCGGCGTGAGGCGGACAACGGTGATGCCGAGCCCTTCCAGGTGCTCCCGCTCGGCGGCGTACCCGGACCACCGGGCGTCGAGGCCGGCCCGACGCCGGTCGCCGTCGAGCGGGCTGTGCCGGGGCGCCCCGGTGTCGAGTTCGACGGCGACCGCCTCCTCCGGCCAGTAGGCGTCCACCTCGCCCAGATGCGGCCCGCCCGGCAGTCGGAGGCTCACATTCCACAACGGCTCCGGTAGGTCGTACGTCCGCACCATCTCGTACAACCGGCATTCCGCCGGCGCCCGCCCCTCGGCGATCAACGAGTCCACGGCGTGCACCACATGGAGACGGCCCAGAAGCTTGGCGCGGCTCAACTCCCTTACCACCGCGGCCGGCTCGCACAGTCCTCCGCGGACCGCCTCGGTGAGCAGCCGCCGTGCGGCGGAGGCGTCCCCGATCCCGGCGACCGCGTCCGCGAGCGCCCGCGCCACGGGGGCCACCGGCAGCCCGGCGAGCCGGACCGGGCTGGGCAGTTCGGCCGTCCGCACCACGTGCGCGTACCGGGCTGACCGCAGCCGCCGGGTACGGGGCACCAGAACGTCGATCCGGTCGAGCGAGTCCAGCGGCGGCGCGGCGGAGAACCCGTGCAGGGCCAGCGCGGCGAGCCCGGTGACCATGCCTTCGCCGTCCCCGGTCTCCGCCGCGCCGCGCCGCCGTCCGGCGTACAGCAGTGCGGACCGCAGCCGCTCCTCACCGGTGGGGGGCCCCGGGTGCAGCACAAATACACCGGGCAGCGGCTGCTGCCACGGACCGCCGTCCCGGCACTGCGCGGCGGCGCGGGCGGCGGACACCCCGTGAACCTTCAACTCCTCGGCGGAGAGCACGCGTTGCTCCACGCGGGTGGGGAGGCGGACGGGGCAGGCGGAGAGCGGGGTGTTCTGGGTCATGTTCCGGGGTATGCCGCACGCCGTCGTGCGGCTAACCCCTGTTACACGCCCGTCGATGATTCAGGACAAGCCCGCTCTAAGACCGACCGGCAATCGGGGGGCGGCGTCACGGGGCTGGGGCACGCACCTCGCGGCGTTGTCGTCAATCACCATGGCTCCTTCCCCAAGCTCTCGGCTTCGCTCGAGCAGGGGAGACCCCATCCGGCTCGATCCTCCGCCTTGCGATGCACGAACCCCAGCCCCGCTCCTTCACCCACCCCCCCAATTGCCGGTCGGTCTAAAGGACGGGAGTTCGACGACCGAAAAGGCACGATCCCGCCTGTGACGTCCTCGTCCTCCCCGTCCCCGCCTCCGTCCGGCCCCGCGTACGCTCAGAACCGGCCGCCGGCCCCCGCGTCACACGCCTGTGCCCGCAGCGCCCGAGCCAGATCGTCCCGGGCCTCCAGCACCAGCCGCCGCAGCGCGGGCGCCGCGTCCGCGTGCGCCTCCAGCCACGCATCCGTGGCCGCCAGCGTCGGCTCGTCGTCCTGCAGTGCCGGGAACAGCCCCTTCACCACAGCCATCCCGATCTGGATCGACCGCTCGGCCCACACCCGCTCGATCGCCTCGAAGTACCGAGCCGTGTAGGGCGCCAGCAACTCCCGCTGCGACGACTGCTCGACCCCGGTGATCGTCGCCTCCACCAGCGCGTTGGACAGCGTGTCCGACTCGACCACCGCCACCCACGCCTGTGCCTTGACCGCCGCCGACGGCCGGGAGGCCAGGCACCGCACGTGGTGCCGCTTGCCGGACGCCGTGTCGTCCCGGGCCAGTTCGGCATCGATCACCGACTCGTCGGCGACCCCGTGCGCAGCCAGCGGCGACAGGAATGCCCACCGCAGCTCCTGGTCGACCTCGAGCCCGTCGATCCGCGCGGACTCCCCCAGCAGCGAGGACAGCAGCTGGAAGTCCGCGTCCGAGTCCGCGACCGCCGCGAAGAACCGCGCCCACGCCAGCTGGTGCTCGCTCCCCGCCGCAGCGATCCGCAGCTCCCGCAGCGCGCCTTCGGCCAGCGCCCGGCCGCCCTCCTCGCGCCACTCGGGGGCGGCATAGTGGACGAGCGCGGTCTGGGTCCAGGCGTGCAGCATCTGCAGGACGCCGATGTCGGACTCCCGGCCGGAGAAGTCCAGCACGAGCGAGATGAAGTCGCGGGCCGGCATCAGCCCGTCCCGCGTCAGGTTCCACAGCGCGGACCAGCACAGCGCCCGCGCCAGCGGGTCGGTGATGGCACCGAGGTGTGCGCGCAGCGTGTCGAGGGACGCCTCGTCGAAGCGGACCTTGCAGTACGTGAGGTCGTCGTCGTTGACGAGGATCAGGTCAGGCCGCTCGGCCCCGGCCAGCTCCCCGACCACCGTGCGCGCCCCCGCCACGTCCACCTCGGCGCGCGCGTACCTCACCAGGTCGCCGTCCGACCTGCGCCGGTACAGGCCGACCGCGACCCGGTGCGGCCGCAGCTCCGGGTGCGACTCGACCGCCTCCTGGAGCACGGCCAGCTCCGTGATCCGGTCCGCCGCGTCGTACGTCACCACCGGCGTCAGCGAGTTCACGCCCGCCGTCTGCAGCCAGGACCGCGACCAGGTGACCATGTCCCGCCCGGACGTCTCGGCCAGCACCGACAGCAGGTCGCCCAGCTGCGTGTTCCCGTACGCGTGCTTCTTGAAGTAGCGCCGGGCGCCCTCCAGGAACGCGTCCCGCCCGGCGTACGCCACCAGCTGCTTCAGCACCGAGGCGCCCTTGGCGTACGTGATGCCGTCGAAGTTCAGCTTGGCGTCCTCCAGGTCACGGATGTCCGCCGTGATCGGGTGCGTGGACGGCAGCTGGTCGGCGCGGTACGCCCAGGACTTGCGGTTGTTGGCGAAGGTGATCCAGCCGTCCTCGAAGCGGGTCGACTCGACCATGGCGAAGACGCCCATGAAGTCGGCGAAGGACTCCTTCAGCCACAGGTCGTCCCACCACTGCATGGTGACGAGGTCGCCGAACCACATGTGCGCCATCTCGTGCAGGATGACGTTGGCCCGGCTCTCGTACGACGCCTGCGTCACCTTGCCGCGGAAGATGTACTCCTCGCGGAACGTGACACAGCCCGGGTTCTCCATCGCGCCGAGGTTGTACTCGGGCACGAACGCCTGGTCGTACTTGCCGAACGGGTACGGGTAGTCGAAGTTGTCGTGGAAGAAGTCCAGGCCCTGCTTGGTGACGAGGAAGATGTCGTCCGCGTCGAAGTGCCGGGCGAGCCCCTTGCGGCAGAGGGCGCCGAGCGGGATGTCCAGCGTCGTGCCGTCGTCGAACGTACGGCTGTAGGAGTCCGTCACATAGTGGTACGGGCCGGCGACGACCGCCGTGATGTAGGTGGAGATCGGCTTCGTCTCGGCGAACCGCCAGACCCCGCCGTCCCGGGACTCCTCCGTCCCGTTGCTCCAGACCGTCCAGGCCTCGGGCGCCGTCACCTCGAAGCGGAAGGGTGCCTTCAGGTCGGGCTGCTCGAAGTTCGCGAAGACGCGCCGCGCGTCGGCCGGCTCGTACTGCGTGTAGAGGTAGACCTCGCCGTCCTCCGGGTCGACGAACCGGTGCATGCCTTCGCCGGTCCGGCTGTACGCGCACTGCGCGTCGACCACCAGGACGTTCTCGCCCTCCGGCAGATCGTTCAGCGCCACCCGCGTTCCGTCGAAGACGACGGCGGGGTCGAGCGCCTGACCGTTCAGGGTCACCGACGTCACGCTCGGCGCCAGCAGGTCGGCGAAGGTCGACGCCCCTGCCCGCGCGGTGCGGAACCGGATCGTGGTCACCGAGCGGAAGGTCCGCGGATCGGACGGCTGCTCCCCACCGCCGGGCCCGTCGATCGCGGAACGCACGTCGAGCACGACGTCGTATCCGTCGACGGTCAGCAGTTCGGCCCGCTCGTGGGCCTCGTCGCGGGACAGGTTCTGACCGGGCACAGGTGCACTCCTTTGTGTCACGTTCGAATGCTTTGATCCTCCCACGCGCGTTCCGGCCCTGGTGGCCGGGAATGACGGGCACGTTCTGCGGCGTTCTCGGGCACAGGTGCGACCGCCTCTTGAGGAGAGACATGTCTGAGAACAGCCCGGTGAACGGCAGGACCCCCGTCGATTTCTGGTTCGACCCGCTCTGTCCCTGGGCCTGGATGACCTCCCGCTGGATGCTGGAGGTGGAGAAGGTCCGCGACGTCGAGGTCCGCTGGCACGTGATGAGCCTCGCCGTCCTCAACGAGGACAAGCTCGACGAGCTGCCGGAGGAGTACCGCGACCTGCTGGAGAAGGCGTGGGGCCCGGTCCGCGTCGTCATCGCCGCCCAGCAGAAGCACGGCGACGACATCGTCGGCCCGCTGTACACAGCGCTCGGCACCCGCTTCCACAACCAGGACGAGGGTCCCACCCCTGAGGCGATCGTGGGGGCGCTGGGGGACGTCGGCCTGCCGGTCGAGCTGGCGGACTTCGCGGACTCGGACGTGTACGACGCCGAGCTGCGCGCCTCCCATAAGGAAGGCATCGACAAGGTCGGCCAGGACGTCGGCACCCCGGTCATCGCCGTGCCCGGCTCCGACGGCGAGCAGATCGCCTTCTTCGGCCCGGTCGTCACCCCCGCCCCGAAGGGCGAGGAGGCGGCGAAGCTGTGGGACGGCACGCTGATGGTGGCGTCGATCCCCGGCTTCTACGAGATCAAGCGGACCCGGACGCAGGGCCCGATCTTCGACTGATCCACACGGTGCGGTGCGGGGCCCGGCGGCTGTCCGGACCCCGCACCCTCCTTCTCACGCGTACAGCACGGCCAGCTTCGGCAGCCGCGCCGCCACCCGCTCCGCGTCGTCGAAGTCGAAGTCCCAATCCGGGTCCAGCGCGGGGTATCTGATCGAGAACGAGCCACCGGGCAGGTTCTCGCCGGTCGCCGCCCGGTGCGCCTCCCAGGCCACCGCGAGCATCCGCTCGCACTCCACCTCCTCCCTCTCCGCCGCCGCAGCCCTGATCTCCGGCAGCTCGGCCAGCGTGTCCGGATCGGCGACGACCCGCTCGAACACCTCGCGCCCCTGCGCTATCAGCCAGCCCCGGAAGTAGTCGAAACCGTCGTCGGAACAGCCCCCGTTGACCGTGTACGCCGCAGCCCAGAGCGGCGCCCGGTAGGAAGCGGCCATCAGGTCCCAGAGCAACTGCTGCGCCGCGGTGATCTCGTCCCGGGGCCGGGTGGCGAGCAGCGCGGAGGCCCGCTCGACGACGGCCTCGGCGTCCGCCGGGTCGGTGACCCGGACGCGGGCGTCGTCGATCAGATTCCAGAAGTCCGTGGTGTCCATGTGGTGCAGCATGCCGGAGGGGGCTGACAGTCGGGCGGGCCTGAAGGCACCCCCTGATCGATGTGGCGCGCGTCACGTCTCGATGGTGAACCGGTCGGCCCACCCCGGACGACGAAGGGGTGTGAACAGAGAGCCGCTGGACGCGGATACCGAAGCGGACCTCGTGGCGGCGGTCGCCGACGGGGACCGCGTCGCCTTCGAGCTGCTCTACCGTCACTACGCCCCCTGGCTGACCGCCAGGCTGCGCCACCGCTGTGCCGACGAATCGCTGCTCGACGACATGGTTCAGGAGACGTTCCTGGGCCTCTGGTGCAGCTGTTCCTCGCCCGGCCGGCCGGCACCGCGGATCGACGACATGGCGGGCTGGCTGTGGCGCGTCGCCTCCCGGCGGCTCGTGGACCAGGCCCGTGCGGGCGGTGCCCGCGCACGGCTGTGGCAGGCGCTGCGACGGGCGCGCCCGCGCGTTGAGCGGTCCGCCGAGGAACGGGTGCTCGACAGCGCCGAACACGGTGATCTGGCCGACGCGCTGGCCAGGCTGCCCACCGAGTTGCGGCAGGTCATGCAGACCCTGGTCGTCGACGGCCTGACCGTACGGCAGACGGCGAGCCTGCTGGCACTGCCGCCCGGCACCGTGAAAACCCGCGCTATGCGCGCCCGCACATTGCTGAAGCGGGAACTCGGGGGCCCGGAACCAGGGCCCGAACCGGAACCAGGACCGAGCCCGATGCCCGGGCGCGCGAGGAGACGACGATGACGACGTACCGGAGCGGCGACCCACACCCGCCCGACCCCTTGCTCCACAGCTACGCACGCGGCGAGACGGCGACCGTCGCCCTGCGCACCGTCGAACCTCACCTCGACGGCTGCCGACTCTGCCGTGCGAGGCTCGCCGACCACCTCGACCCGGCCGCCGCGGACCGTGGCTGGGGACGACTCGACGCGGCGATCGACGCGCCCGTGCCGGGCCCGGGAGAGCGGCTGCTGCTGCGTGGCGGGGTGCCGGACCACCTGGCCAGGCTGCTGGCCGCCACCCCGGCACTGCGCGCGTCCTGGGTCGGCGGGGCAGCCCTGACACTGCTGCTGGCCGCCCTGGTCGCACGGCTCGCGGAACCGTCCGGCACCCCTCTGGTCTTCCTCGGCCTCGCCCCGCTGCTGCCCGTGACCGGCGTGGCCGTCTCGTACGGCAGACGCTGGGATCCCGCGCACGACATGGGTCTGGTCACCCCGGTGCGGGCCTTCCGGCTCGTCCTGCTGCGCACCGCGGTCGTGCTCGCCACCTGCGTCGCGCTCACCGCCGCCGCGAGCACGGTGCTGCCCGGGCCCGCACGCGTCACCCTCGGCTGGCTGCTGCCGGGATGCGCGCTCACCGCGGTGAGCCTCGCCCTCGCCGCCCGGATGGAATTCACGACGGCGGCGGCAGCGGCCGGGGCGGGCTGGCTGGCGCTCCTGGCCGTCACCCGTGACTCGCACGCCGTCTTCACCGCCCAGGGGCAGCTCGCCTCGGCCGCGGTGCTTGCCGCGGCCTCGACGGTCGTCCTGCTCTCCCGTACCGCGTTCGACCGGCCCGCCCACCGATGGAGGACTGCCCGATGACGATCGAGCACACCGTTCGGACAAGAGAGTTGGGTGTGCGGTACCGCCGTTCCGTGGCGCTCGACTCGGTGACTCTGGCGCTGCGGGCCGGAGTCACCGGCCTGCTCGGGCCCAACGGCGCGGGCAAGACCACCCTGCTGCGCGCCGTGGCCACCGCACTCGTCCCCGACAGCGGGGAGATCAGCGTGCTCGGCCGCGACCCCCGCGACCCCCGGGAGCGGACCGAGATCCGGCGGCGGCTCGGATTCCTGCCGCAGGACCCAGGCTTCCATCCGCACTTCACCGTCTTCGAGTTCGTGGACTACGTGGCGATCCTCAAGGAGATGACCCACCGGGCACGCAGGCACGACGAGGTCCGCCGAGTGCTCGACGCCGTCGGGATGAGCGAGCACCGGGGCCGGCGCATGAAAGCCCTCTCCGGCGGGATGCGGCAGCGGGTGGCGCTGGCCGCCGCGCTCGCGGGTGCGCCCGAACTCCTCGTCCTGGACGAGCCGACCGTCGGACTAGACCCCGAACAGCGCCTGAGATTCCGTGAGTTGATCGCAGAAGCCGGTGAGGGGCGTACGGTCCTGCTCTCCACCCACCAGACGGAGGACGTCTCCGCGCTCTGTCACCGTGTCGTGGTTCTCGACCACGGGGCCGTGAAGTTCGACGGCGACCCGGCGGGGCTGAGCGCCGTCGCCGAGGGCCGGGTGTGGAGCAGCGCCGAACGCGACCCTCACGCACTCGCGGGCTGGCGCACCGGCACGGGGACGTTCCGCAACATCGGCAGCCCGCCCCCGGATGCCGAGACAGTGGCCCCGGCGTTGGAGGACGGTTATCTGCTGCTCCTCGACGCCACGACCCGAACGGCGGGGCGGGGGGCCACGGCATGAGCGCCACGACGACCGAGGCCCCTGCACGGCCCGGCGGCGACGGTACGGACTCCGCGGCGCGATCCGCCACGCGGTCACTGGCCCGTACCGAAGCGGTGCGGCTGCTGCGGCACCCCGCCGTGCTCGTCGCGTTCGCGCTGTACGCGGCACAGTGGGCGTACAGCGCGTACGCGGGACACGACCGCTACCCGGTGCTGCAGGACGAGGACCGCTACACCCAACCACCGCTCCTGCTGATCGCGGCGGGAACGCTCCTCGCGGCCAACCTCGCCGCGCTGCGCCCCCACCGGCACGGCACCGACGCGATGTTCGACCTCCTGGTGCTCCCGCCCCGGCGGCGCACCTGCGCCCACCTGCTCTCCCTGCTGCCGCTCGCCGCACTGTCGGCGGCCGTTGCCGGGGCCCGTACCGGTTACGCGGTGATGCAGGACGGGGCGGTCGGCAGCCCCTCCGGGGCCGAACTCGCCACCGGACCGTTCGTCGTCCTGCTTTCCGGTGCGATCGGCGTCCTCGCCGCCCGTCTCGTACGGTCCGTGGCGGCCGGGCCGCTCATGGTGGCCGGGCTCGGCATCGTGATGGTGGCCGGTGCCCTCCAGCCGCGGTCGGACTGGCGCTGGTGGGGTCTCGTCGCCGTGGAGGACGAGAACCGGGCGCCGCTGCCCAGCTCCCTCATGCACCGTCCGGCGGGCTGGCACCTGCTCTATCTGGCCGCGCTGCTGGCCCTGGTGGCGGCAGTGGCCCTGCTGCGCTCCGGCCGCCGTGTCACCACCGGCCTCGGGGCCGTGACCGGCCTCGCCCTGGCCCTCGCGGTCGTCGCGGGATGCGTGCAGCTGCGCGGTGTCCCGGACGAGGTCTCCAGGGCCCGCGCGGCGGCCGAACGGGCTCCGTCCTCGCAGCAGGTGTGCGGTATGCGCGGACCCGTCGACTACTGCGCGTTCCCCGAGTTCGCGGACCGCTCCCAGCAGTGGGCGCAGGTTGCCGAAGGGATACGGCGGTGGGTGCCAAAGGGTGCGCGGGAGAAGCGGTATGTCGTACGTCAGCACCTCGTTCCGGACCTGCCCGCCGGCGGTCTCGTACCCCCGCTGCCCCTGGAGAGCTGGGCGGCCGACGACCGTGCGGCCGGGACGCCCGACGCCCTGCCGGTCGGCACGGACTGGGGCACGCACAGCGACGTGGCGGGCGACCGGATGCTCGCCTTCGCCGCAAGCCTCGCCCACCGGTCGGTGACCCGGGAGTCCTCACCCGCCCCCGAACACGGCGTGGTCTGCCGCTCCAGGGGAGTGCTCACGCTCTGGCTCGCCGTCCGGTCGACCGCCGATACCCGGGCCGCCTACGACTCCCTGGCCGGGCGGTCCTTCGGCGGCATCATGCTCAACAGCTTCGACGCGGACACCGGACTCGGCTTCAACCGCCGCGAACAGGGCGTTGTGGACGCGCTGTTGAGACGGGACGCCGCCGACATCGGTGCCAGGGTGCAGCGGTCCTGGGCCGAACTCACCGCACCGTCCACCACCACCGACCGGGCGGCAGCCCTCCTCGGTGTCCCCGCACCCCCGCCCGCGCCCCGGGAGGACGAAGGGGTGTGCGCCGTATGAGCCCCGCCACCCCTGCCGCCCCCGTCGCGGTGCTCCGCGCACTCCTGCGCCCCGACCTGCGCGCGGCCCGCACCCGCCCCCTGCTGGCAGCCGGAACGGCGGGGCTGGCCGTCACGGCCGGCCCCGCCGCGTTCCACACCCACATCGAACCGGCCGCGGCTGCGCTGCTGCTGCGGTTCGCCACCGTGCTCGGCGCCCTCGGACTCGCCTTCCTGCTGGACGATCCCGCCGCCCGTACGACCGAAGTGCTGCCGGTGACGAAGGCACTGCGCAAGGGCCTGCGGATGGCCTTGGGGCTAATGGCCTTCGGGGTCTTCTGGGGTGCCTCGGCCGGTCTCGCCCGGCTCGGGGTGGCCGCCAGGGTGCGGGAGGCTTTCCCGCTCGGCGCCCTTGCTACGGAGGGTGCCGCACTCGCCGCGCTCACGCTGGCCCTGGCCCTGCTGGGGCTGCGGCTCTCGGCCTCCGGATCGGGCAGCCCACTCGCGGCCCCGGCACTGGTCCTGCTGCTCGCGACGGTGCTCCTGCTGCCGGACCGGTTCGCCCTGTTCCCCGCACCGGGTGCTCCGAACGCGGGCGTCGCCGCCCTCCGTTGGGGCGCCCTGCTCGTCCTCGCACTGTGCTTGAGTGGATGGGAGCTGCGCGAGCGGCGAACCGCACACCGAGGGAAGGGAGTCCGGCGGACATGAAGGTACGACCGGCACAGCGATCCGAGGCCGGGGAGCTGACCGAGCTGGCGATGGCCTCGAAGGCCCACTGGGGCTACGACGAGGCGTTCCTCGCCTCCTGCCGTGACGAACTCACCCTGCGCCCGGCCGACCTCGACCGCCGTCGCACCGCGGTCGCCGAGGAGGACGGCCGCGTCCTGGGCTTCACCACCCTGGACGGCGCCCCGCCCCAGGGCGCCCTCGGCATGATGTTCGTCGCCCCGGACGCGCTGGGCCGGGGCATCGGCCGGCTCCTGTTCGAGCACACCATGACGCAGGCCCGCCGCTTCGGCTTCGCACGACTCACCATCGATGCCGACCCCAACGCGGAACCCTTCTACCTCGCGATGGGCGCGGTACGGATCGGGGCGACCCCGTCCGGATCGATCCCCGGCCGTGAACTGCCGCTGCTGGAGTACGTCCTCACGTCGCACTGACTCCCCCCATGTGCCGGTCGGTCTCAGACCGACCGGCACATGGGGGCGGCGTCGCGGTCATCGACGGGGTCAAGGCCGGGGCCTTCACCGGCTGAACCACTCCGCGACCTCGACCGTGCCCCCGACGGTCACCACGCCCTCGCAGACCACCGCGTTCTTCGCGCCGAAGCTCACCTTGTTCTTGTACTCCGGCTCGCGCCGGTACGTCGCAAGGGTCCGGACCGGTTCCGGACCCGCGCGACGGCCGGTGCGCTGGTCGACGAGCGGGACGTTGCACCGCATCGCCCGTACCGAATAGGCGAGTTCCACGGAACCGAGGGTCATCCGGCGTACTCGGTCCTCGAAGTGGGGTTCGTCGTTGCCGGTCAGGACGATGTTGGCGCGGAAACGGTCCATCGGGACGGGCGCGGCGTCGCCCCGGGCGGCGATGCGGGTGTTGAGGCCGTCCAGGGAGGCCGTCGACGCGACCAGCACCGCATGCGCGTCGGCGAAGTTGACCTTGCCAGGGGTCTCGCCCCAGCCGTCCCGGTCGAAGCCGGGGGCCACCCGTACCAGGCGGGACTTGGCGCCGAGCGCGTCGGAGAACCATTCCGCGACCTCGTCCCCCTGGTCGGCTGCCGCGCCGAGGGGGCGGTCGAACATGCTGACGTCACGGCGCGGGCCGTCCAGGTCGACCTTCAGACGCAGCGGCTCGACACCCGCGGTGGACAGGGCCAACACCGCTCCGGAGTCAAGGACTTCGACCCTGATCGCGGCCATCGACGGGTGCGTGCGCTGGCTGCGAAAGGCACCGTCCGCCGCGTCCACCACCATGAACGTCCGATCGTGTTCGAGGCCGGTCCCGAGGACCTGCGCGGAACCGACCGTGGTCCCGGCGCAGCCCTTGACGGGGTAGTAGGCGAGTTCTCGAACAGTGATCGTCATGATGTCCCCTCCGGGGCGGCCGCTTCGAGCGTGTCGACGCTGCCGGACATGATGGTGCGGATGTGTCGGGTGAGGCGATGATTTTTCCATAGGCCACGTCAGCCACATGTTCGCTGTACGGGCTGGATCATCGATATCCAGGGCTGTTCGGCATCACAGGCACGTTTGTCACGTCGTTCCGCGCAGAGCCTGCCACCCTGGTGATCCTCGGCTCCCACGACCGGCGACGGCAGCCGTCTTCCGCCCAGGACTACCGCCGAGTCCCTGACGCCCGGATCGAGATCCTCGACGGCGTCGGACACACCCCCGTGATCGAGGACCCCGACACCGCCGGAGCCCTCCTGCATGGCTTCGCCCTGCAAACCGCGCCACGCTGACCCGGCACCACCAGTCATCTGCACCGGCCGCCGTGCGTCGCCGCGCTGCCGGGTGAAGAAGGACCCTCACCTGTCACGTCCAGGCGAGGGTCCCCCTTCATCCGCCTGCCCGGTGAAGGTTGAGAAGACGATCACGAGGCAGGACGTTCATGCGCCTCCCCGTCAGGGGGCGAGCAGCAGCACGTCGGCACGCTCCTTCGCGGCTGCGTAACGCTTCGCCACGTCCTGCCAGTTGACGACACGCCACATGGCCTCGATGAAGTCGACCTTCTGGTTCTTGTACTGGAGGTAGAAGGCGTGCTCCCAGGCGTCGAAGACCAGGATCGGGACGGAGCCCTGGCCGACATTGCCCTGGTGGTCGTAGACCTGCTCGACGATCAGCTTTCCGCTGACCGGCTCGTAAGCGAGGACGCCCCAGCCGGAGCCCTGCGTGGTGGCCGAAGCCTTCGTCAGCTGGGACTTGAAGCCGGCGAACGACCCGAACGACTCCGTGATCGCGTCCGCGAGGTCACCGACACCGTCCGCCGCCAGGGGCTCGCCGCCGCCGTCACCGCTCATGTTGTGCCAGTAGATCGAGTGCAGGATGTGGCCGGAGAGGTGGAACGCGAGGTTCTTCTGCAGGCCGTTGACCGCTCCCCAGGCCTCCTTGGCGCGCGCCTCCTCCAGCTGCTCCAGGGTGTCGTTGGCGCCCTTGACGTAGGCGGCGTGGTGCTTGTCGTGGTGGAGCTCGATGATCTGCGGGTTGATGACCGGTTCGAGCGCCGCGTAGTCGTACGGGAGTTCCGGGAGCGTGTACGTGGCCATAAGGCAAACCCTCCAGCTGCTTTCCTGTTGTTATTGCAACCTATATGCAAATGCAGGCTAGCAGGAGGAAAGGGGTCTGTGGTGCGGGGATGCCGGCGCCGGTGTCGGACCCGGGTGGTGCACGCCTCGTCGGTGCACGCCCTCGCCCGCGAGCTGCGGGCCACATGGCCGGAATCCGGCAGCTTCTGCGTCCCGGCCGGGCGCGCACCGCCCGCCACATGGAGCCGTACCTCAAGCTGGTGGACGAACCGGAACGGCGGGGCCGGCTGTCCGGGGTGCTCGCCACCCACGCCCGGTCCCGAACGGAGAGTCGATGACCACCAGCCCGACCGCCTTGTTCCTCGCCCGGCATGGACAGACCGTGTGGCACGCCGAGAACCGCTACGCCGGGGTCAGTGACGTAGCCCTCACCGAGGAGGGGCGCCGCCAGGCCGAACAGTTGGCGCAGTGGGCGTTGCGACACCGGGTCGACGCGATCTGGACGTCGACCGCCACCCGCGCCATCGAGACCGCCCAACCCGCGTGCTGGGCGCTCGATCTCGTGCCCGGACGCGAACCCGATCTGCGGGAGTGCGACTTCGGGACGGTGGAGGGGCGCACCCTCGCCGAGTTCGCCGCGGAGGACCCGGAACGGGCGGCGGCGTTCCGGGCCGACCCGGTGGTCAACGCCTTCCCCGGGGCCGAGGACCCGCGCGTGGTGGCGGCCCGGGGAACGATGGCGCTGCGCCGGATCGCGGCCGGCCATCCGGGGCAGCGGGTCCTCGTCGTCGCGCACGACACGCTGCTGCGGCTGGTGCTGTGCGAACTGCTGTCGATCCCGCTCGGCGCCTACCGCCGCGTCTTTCCGCAGCTGCGGAACGCGGCGGTGAGCGAGGTGCGGCTGGGGGAGGAGGGCGGCGCGCTGCTCTCCCTCAATGTGCCGTGCGCACCGGACGTCAGCCCTTGACGGCCGCGGCCCGCCGCTGTCGTACGACACCGATCACGATGAGGACGGCGGTCAGCAGACCGGTCGCCAGCAGCTGGTCACGCGTTTCGGGCCGGCCCAGCATCAGCAGGAAGATGCCGGCCATGGCCAGCAGCGCCAGCACCGTCCCCACCGGGAACAGCCACATCCGTACCACCAGCTTCTCGGGCGCCTCGCGCTCCAGCCGGGTACGCAGCACCAGCTGCGAGGCCGCAATGAAGATCCAGACGACCAGGATCACCGCGCCGATCATGTTGAGCAGCCAGGGGAAGACATCGTCCGGCCGCCAGTAGCTGAGCAGCACGCAGAGGAAACCGAAGACGGACGAGACGAGAACCGCGTTGCGGGGTACGCCGGAGGTGACCCTGCCGAGCCGCTGCGGGCCCTGGCCGCGGGCGACCAGTGAGCAGGCCATGCGCGAGGCGCCGTAGATGTTCGCGTTCATCGCGGAGAGCAGCGCGACCAGGATGACCACATTCATGATCTCCGCGGCGCCGCTGATGCCGAGGTGGTCGAGGGTCGCGTAGAACGGACCGACCGTGGCGACCTTCGGGTCGTCCCACGGCACGAGCGTGACGATGACCGCCATCGAGCCGACGTAGAACACCGCGATCCGCCACATCGCCGTCCGCACCGCCTTCGCGACACCCCGTACCGGGTTCTCGGACTCGGCCGCGGCGATGGTGACCGTCTCCAGACCGCCGTACGCGAAGACCGAGGCCAGCAGCCCGATGATGAAGCCGTTGGAGCCGTTCGGCAGGAACCCGCCGTCGCCGGTGAGATTGGCAAGGCCGGGGGCGTCCGTGCCGGGCAGCACGCCGAGGATCGCCAGCACACCCAGCACGAGGAAGATCACGATCGCGGCGACCTTGAGCGCGGCGAACCAGAACTCGAACTCGCCGAAGTTCTTCACGGCGGCCAGGTTCGTGCCGAGGAAGACCGCCATGAACAGCGCGACCCAGGCCCACTCCGGGGTGCCGGGCAGCCAGCCGGTGACGATCTTCGCGGCGCCGATCCCCTCAAGGCCGACGGCGACACAGAGCAGCACCCAACGCCCACCCGGCAGTGAATCCCGCCCACGGTCCGATCGCCCGTTCCGCATGGACGGAGAACGAGCCGGATGCCGGATTGGCGGCGGACATCTCGCCGAGCATGCGCATCACGAACATGACCAGCAGTCCGGAGATGGCGTAGGCGAGGACGATCGAGGGCCCGGCGGAGGCGATACCGGCGCCGGAACCGACGAACAGCCCGGCACCGATGACACCGCCGAGGGCGATCATCGACAGATGGCGCTGCTTGAGTCCATGGGTGAGGGCGGAGTCGACCGGGGCTGCGGAGGCGTCGGAGCCGGCGGTGGGGGGAGACGCGGAGGTCCGAGACATGGACGTGCCCTGTTCGGTAGGTGAGACGGTGGACGAGGCCAACAGTCTGTCCGCGCCCCCGGCTCACAGGGAAGAGCTGTCCGCTATCCGGGCACCGGGCTCACACATGGTGCACACACGCGTACGCACCCGCGGCGGCTCCGTCCCGTCAGCCCCGGCGCCGGTCCCGCACCTCCCGCGCCAGCGCCACGAGCAGCATCAGGCCGGTCGCCCCCGCCGACCACAGCACCTGCGGCCGCGCCACCTCATCGGTCAGCATCAGCACGAGCACGGCCGCCAGTGCGACCAGGGTCAGCCAGGTCAGCCAGGGGAAGAACCACATCCGCAGCGTCAGGGCCTCGGGCGCCTCCCGTTCGATACGGCGGCGCAGCCGCAGTTGGGACGCGGCGATCAGCCCCCATACGAACAGCAGTACCGCGCCCACCGAGTTGAGCAGATACAGGAATACGGAGTCGGGCCACTTCAGATTGAGGAGTACGGAGACGAAGCCGAAGGCGACCGAGGCGAGCACCGCGCGCCGTGGCACTCCGCCCTCGCCGCCCTGGCCGCCCGACACCTTGAGCAGCCCGCGCGGCCCCTCGCCGCGCTCGGCCAGCGAGAAGATCATCCGGGACGAGCCGTAGAGGTTGGCGTTCAGTGCGGAGAGCAGCGCCACGAACACCACGATGTTCATGATCTGCCCGGCCGACGGCACCCCGATCGCGTCCAGGACCTTGACGTACGGGCTCAGCCCGGCCTGCTGCGCGGTCCACGGCAGCACCGTCACGATCACCAGCATCGACCCGACGTAGAAGAAGAGGATGCGCACGACCGCGCTGCGCACGGCGCGTCCCACCGCGCGCGCCGGATCGTCGGTCTCGGCCGCCGCGATCGTCACGACCTCCAGTCCGCCGAACGCGAAGGCGACGGTCAGGACACCGGACACGACCCCGGTCCAGCCGTTCGGCAGGAATCCGCCCTGGCCGGTCAGGTTGGTCAGTCCTACCGGATCCGTGTCCGGGAGCAGGCCGAAAATGGCCAGCAGCCCGAGCACGAGGAAGATCACGATCGCGGCGACCTTGAGCGCGGCGAACCAGAACTCGAACTCGCCGAAGTTCTTCACCGCGGTCAGATTGGCGACGGTGAACACCACCATGAACACCAGCACCCAGGCCCACTGGGCCACGGCCGGCACCCAGCCATGGGCGATCGTCGCGGCTGCGGTCGCCTCCACGGCGAGGACGATCACCAGCAGGAACCAGTAGAGCCAGCCCACACTGAACCCGGCCCACCGGCCGAGCGCCCGCTCCGCATGGACGGAGAACGAACCGGAGGCGGGCATCGCGGCCGACATCTCGCCGAGCATCCGCATCACCAGCATCGCGAGGCCGCCCGCGATCAGATACGACACGACGATGGCCGGGCCCGCGACGGCGATCCCGGCGCCCGAACCCACGAAGAGCCCGGCGCCGATCACCCCGCCCAGTCCGAGCATCGTCAGATGGCGCTGTTTCAGCCCGTGCGCCAGCGGTTCCGGCTGCCTGGGCTCCGTGGGGGGAGGGGCGTCGTGCATGGGGGTGCGGATCACTCTCGGATCATTCAACGGGTCCGGTAGCTGGGGGGGGACCCTCTTATGGAGAACCTACAGTCTCACGTTGCAAGACCCAGCCTGCCGGACAGCCCCTCCCGCGCCCTCACCTCAGTGACAAGCATCACGCCGTCGTGTCTTTGCTCGCCGGCCTTTGTGTAAAACCCACCAAGCCATCAAGCGCCGCTTTGTGGGCGGCTGATGGTGATCGGGCGTCAACCCGTGGGCTAACGTCAGCCTCAGAGCCTGTCGGGTGACCTCTGATCGGGCGGCCACGCCCTGGCACGCACGCTTCCGGCGTTGCCGAAATGGCCTAGTAGCTCCGCTACGAGGCCATCCCGGCGCCTTGGAATCGCACGCACCATGCCGCGTCCGCTCTCCGATCGAAGGTCACCCGACAGGCTCTCAGCCTGTCCCCACCTGCCCTCACCACCGCGGAGTCCCGATGAGCACTGCTGCCGCCGCCCCCGTCCGTACCGGAGCGGTCCTCGCCGACCTGCTGCCCGCAGCCCGGCACCGCTACGCCGTCGACACGGCCCTGGTCGTGGGCGGCGCCGCGCTCACCGGCATCGCGGCCCAGATAGCCGTCCCGATCCCCGGCTCTCCGGTCCCCGTCACCGGCCAGACCTTCGCCGCGCTCCTCGTCGGCACCGCCCTCGGCGCCCGCCGCGGCTTCCTCTCCCTGGCCGTGTACGCGCTCGTCGGCATGGCCGGCATGCCGTGGTTCGCGGGCGGCAGCTCCGGCGCGGGCGGTGCCTCGTTCGGTTACGTCCTCGGCATGCTGCTCGCCGCCACCGTGGTCGGCGGCCTCGCCCGCCGCGGCGGCGACCGCTCGGTGCTGCGCACGGCGGGCACGATGGTGCTCGGCTCCGCGATCATCTACGCGGTCGGTGTCCCGTACCTGGCGCTTTCCACGGGGATGTCGGCGAGCGCCGCGATCGCGGCGGGCCTGGTGCCGTTCCTGGTCGGTGACGCGCTGAAGGCGGCCCTGGCGATGGGCGCGCTGCCCGCCGCCTGGAAGCTCGTCGGCCGCCGCGGCTGATCGGGCGCTTTCGCAAACCCCTCCGAAGAGGCTCGCCGGGTCGTACTGCGACACCACACCGGCGGGCCTCTTCCGCGTCCGCTCGCCGTGGAATCCGTACGGACCCGCCTCCGGCATACCCGAAGGTGCGGCCCAGCACTCCGAGTCCGCCGTCCAGCGGGTCGAGACCGCGCCGACGCGGGGCGCGGAGCCGTTCGGCTGGGCGAGGCCGTGCGCGGCGGCGGGCCCGACGACCTGGCCCCAGCGCGCCCCTGCCCCCGGTCCGGCAGGTCCCGGCGGCGCGACGGGGACGTCGTCCATCCGGCGCGTACTGATCGGCACCCCGCCTTCGGCGGCGCCGGCCAGACCGTGCCCGGTGGCCTGGACGGCGACAGGCGGTCCGCGGGCGGCGGCGTACACGACGGCGGCCCGGACCTCGTCGGCATCGATGGTGCCGATGGGGTCCGGGCCGCAGCGTGCAGGGACGGGCTCGGTCAGGCGTCGGCGGTCGCGTCCGCCGTGACCGCTCCGCTCCTGCGGTGCCGGACCTCACGTACCAGCGAGATCGCCACCACGATCGCCGCGACGAGCAGCGAGAGCAGTACCTGCTGACGGCCGCTGTCGTCGGTCAGCATGTAGACCAGCACGAACGAGATCATCGCGATGGTCGCCCAGGTCAGATACGGGAAGAGCCACATCCGTACGACCAGCTTCTCCGGCGACTCGCGCAGGATGATGCCCCGCATGCGCAGCTGGGTGAAGCAGATGACCAGCCAGACGAACAGGGCGACCGCACCGGACGAGTTCAGCAGGAACTGGAAGACGGTGTCCGGCCACTGGTAGTTGAAGAACACGGCGACGAAGCCGAAGACGACGGAGGACAGGATGGCCGCCTGCGGCACGCCCCGCTTGTTCGTCCGGGCGAACGCCTTCGGCGCGTCACCGCGGCCGCCGAGCGAGAACGCCATCCGCGAGGCCGTGTAGAGGCCGGAGTTGAGGCAGGACAGCACGGCCGTCAGCACGATGACGTCCATCACCTGGCCGGCGTGCGGGATGCCGATCGAGTTCAGTGCGGCGACATAGCTGCCGTCCTTGAGGATCGACGCGTCGTTCCACGGCAGCAGCGTCAGCACGATGAAGATCGAGCCCAGGTAGAAGACGGCGATCCGCCAGATCACGCTGTTGGTGGCCTTCTGGACGGCGCGCTGCGGGTTCTCCGACTCGCCGGCCGCCAGCGTCACGATCTCGCTGCCCATGAACGAGAAGACGACCATCAGCACACCGGTGAGGATGGCGCCCGGCCCCTTGGGGAAGAACCCGCCGGTGTCCGTGAGATGCGCTAGCCCCGCGCCAGGGTTGTCCGAACCGGGCAGTACACCGAAGACGGCGAGCAGCCCGACGACGACGAACGCGCCGATCGCCACGACCTTGATCCCGGCGAACCAGAACTCGAACTCTCCGTACGAAGAGACCGAGACCAGGTTCGTCGCGGTGAGCACGACCATCACGATCAGCGCCCACGCCCACTGCGGGACGCCCGGCACCCAGCTCTCCAGGATCTTGGCACCCGCCGTGGCTTCGACGGCGAGCACCACGACCCAGAAGAACCAGTACAGCCAGCCGATCGAGAAGCCGGCCCAGCGGCCGAGGGCCTGGTCGGCGTATGCGGAGAAGGAGCCCGAGCTCGGACGGGCCGCGGCCATTTCGCCGAGCATCCGCATCACGAAGACGACCATGAGGCCGACCAGCGCGTACGACAGCAGGATGGCGGGCCCCGCGGCGGCGATACCTGCGCCGGAGCCCACGAAGAGGCCGGCTCCGATCACTCCGCCGATGGCGATCATCGACAGGTGCCGGTTCTTGAGACCGGCCTGGAGCCCGTCGGAGGAGCCCGGCTTGTCCGCCTGGTCCGGCTTGCCGGGCTGGTGGCCCGGCCCTGCCAGAGTCGTCTGCGTCATGGATCGAATCCTTACGTTTTGGATCACTCAGTTCCTGGTTGTGCCGCTGCACGGTGGTGCGGCGGAGGAGTGTCAGCATTGAAGCCTGCGGAACCCCGGAAGCGGAACCCCTTCTTCCGGATCGATTTGAGTGGGATTGCCCACATGCCCTGCACAGGGACTCGGCAGCTTCGGCCGGCCCGGAGGGTCCCGACCCCGATGACGGCTACCCGGCGCCGCGCATGCCACACTCGGAACATGCGCGTGTACCTCGGCTCCGACCATGCCGGCTTCGAACTCAAGAACCACCTCGTCGAGTGGCTCACGGCCCAGGGCCACGAAGCCGTCGACTGTGGTCCCCACATCTATGACGCCCAGGACGACTACCCGCCGTTCTGCCTCCGCGCCGCCGAGAGGACGGCCGCGGACGCGGGCAGCCTCGGCATCGTGATCGGCGGCTCCGGCAACGGTGAGCAGATCGCCGCCAACAAGGTGAAGGGCGTACGCGCCGCACTCGCCTGGAGCGAGCAGACCGCCGCGCTCGGCCGCGAGCACAACAACGCCAACGTGGTGGCCGTCGGTGGCCGGATGCACACGGTGGAGGAGGCGACGAGGTTCGTCGAGATCTTCCTCACCACGCCGTACTCCGGTGAGGAGCGTCACACCCGTCGCATTGAGATGCTGACGGCGTACGAGACGACGGGCGAGCTTCCCCCGATCCCCGCCCACCACCCGCAGCAGGGCTGACCGCCCCACATCTCCTGTGCCGCCGGCCCGCCCGGCGGCACAGCCATGTCCCGACCCGACCGAGGAGAGCCACCGCCGTGCCCGAGGGACACACGATCCACCGCCTGGCAGCGGACCATCGCGACCGGTTCGTGGGCGGGCCGGTGCGGGTGAGCAGCCCGCAGGGCAGGTTCTCGGACAGCGCGGCGCTCCTCGACGGCCGTGCGCTCACCGGCGTCGATGCGCACGGCAAGCATCTGTTCCTCGGTTTCGGGGACTTCGGCTGGGTCCACATCCACCTGGGACTGTTCGGCAAGCTCCACTTCGGTACGGCACCGGTACCGCCGCCCACCGACACGGTCCGCCTGCGCCTGGCCAACGACGAACACCACGCGGATCTGCGCGGTCCGACCACCTGCGCCCTGATCACGGAACCCGAGAAGCGCGCGATACACGACCGGCTGGGCCCGGACCCGCTACGGACCGACGAGGACGGCGAACGCGCCTGGCAGCGGATCTCGCGCAGCCGCATCACCGTCGCCGCTCTGCTGATGGACCAGAAGGTCATCGCCGGCGTCGGCAACGTCTACCGCGCCGAGGTCCTCTTCCGCCACGGCATCGACCCGTACCGGCCGGGCAAGGACCTCGGCCGCGCGGAGTGGGACGCGATGTGGGACGACCTGGTGATGCTGATGCGCGAGGGTGTGCGGAACAACCGGATCGACACGGTCCGCTCCGAGCACATGCCGGAGGCGATGGGGCGTCTGCCGCGCGTCGACGACCACGGCGGCGAGGTGTACGTGTACCGCAGGGCCCGGCAGGCCTGCCACATCTGCGGCAGCGAGATCCGCACCGCCGACCTCGCCGCCCGCAACCTCTTCTGGTGCCCGGGGTGCCAGAAGGCCTAGGGGTTCCCCAGGGCGTGTTTCGAAGGTAGCGTCGTCCGGCCGTAGCCCGGCAGGCGGGACTTTCGAAACACGCCCTAGAACCCCCGCGGCAGCCACGGCGCCGTGTCGGACAGGAACGCCGACGACGTCTCCGCCAGCGCGCCCGCCCGCAGCTCCCGCACCCGCCCGGCCAGACCCAGCGAGCTCAGCGACTCGCCGCCCAGGTACGCCGAGCCCAGCTCCCGTACCGAGAGCGCGAGATCGGCCGGATCCTCGGTGCGCCGGCACGAAGCGACGCCCTTCGCGTCGGCTGTGAGCCGCCAACGCCCCGCGTTCCAGGGGCAGAACGCGTCCTCCACCTCGAACACCACGTCCAGCGGGCCCCGGTACGTCCGCGCCTCCAGCGCCGCCCCCAGATCCACCAGCCGCACATGGAGTGCATCCCGAACCCGGATGTTGCACCGCCGCACGTCCGACACCAGGTGCAGCACCGCGTCGTCGACGGGCCGATTCCGGGCCACGATCGTCGTCATCAGGTCGATGTCGAAGACGAACCGCCACAGCGCCGCGTACGCCGCCGGGTCCAGGGCGGCCAGGTCGTTGACCACGACGGTGCCCTTGGGGCCGGACGGCTCCCACTCCGGCTTGATGTGGTACGTCACATTGCCGACGATCTCCCCGTCCCGCTCCGCCAGCACGCACTGCTGCGCCGAGGAGCCCTGCCGGTTGGAGACCGGGTCGACCATGGGCTTGCGCTCCCAGCCCGGTCCGTGGGCTGGGACGCCGGGACGGCCGGAGACCAGCTGCTCGTACACGCTCTCGCACGCCGCCATCGCCTCGTCCGGCTTCGCGTGGCGCAGCCGCACCTCGTCCGTGCCCGGCGGCACGTCCAGCCGGATCCGGTCCTTCTCGATCGTCAGGGACATCTGCCGCGAGGCGGCGCCGTAGCCGAACCGGCCGTAGATCACCGGTTCCGAGGCCGTCAGTACGGCGAACGGCTCGCCCAGCGCGCGGATGTCGTCCAGCTGCCGGCGCATCATCGAGGTCAGCAGCCCGCGCCTGCGGTGCGTGGAAGCGACGCTCACCATCGTGATCGCGGCGGCGGGCACCAGCGCCCCGCCCGGCACCGCGACCCGGAAGCTGAACGCCCCCGCCGTGCCGACGACGTCGCCGTCGTCCCAGATGCCGAGCGACCGCTCGGGCTCGGTCAGCTGCTCGAACAGCTCGCGCTCCTCGGGAGTCTCCCCGTCCCCGCCGAACGCCAGCTCCAGACACTGGAACCATTGGTTCCATTCTGACGGACGCAGCACCCGCAACTCTGTAGTCATATGCCATGCCTACCAGGGGTACGGCAGACGGGCGACCCGTTTTCGAACGCATTGTCACAGGGGTCCCCCTGCACCGGAGGCGCCCGGGTCGATAGGGTCCGAGCAATGGCCCGTCGCGCAAGAGCAGACTCGTACCCGGCCCGATTGCGGAAATCGGCGCACCGGGCACGCATCGCGCTGCGCAAATCCGGGGTCGACTACTTCCGTGGCGACGGCTCCGACTGGATCGCTCTGGCCGGACTGCTGCTCACCATCCCGGCGATCACCTGCGGGACGCTGCTGAACGCGGTGTGGTGTTCACCGGCCGCGCTCGTGCTGCCGATCGTCGCGGGCGGTCTGCTGCTGCGGCCGGCCAGCCTGCTGGGTCTGTACGCGACCGCTGCCGCGGCCCTGATCGTGGAGTCCGTCGCGCTCGGCCCGTACGGACAGGGGGCGGCCCGGGTCACCCCGGGCACCGTCCTGGTTGTCGCGGCCTGCGGCTTCTTCGGCCTGATCCTCGCCCAGTTCCGGGCCAGAGTCGGAGTTCCCTGGCGACGCGGCGGCACCATGCTCTTCGACCTGCGCGAACGCATCCGGGTGCAGAGCGCCCTGCCACGTCTGCCGCAGGGCTGGCACCGGGAGATGGCGCTGCGCCCCGCGGGCGGCCAGTCGTTCTCCGGCGACTTCGTCGTCGCGGCCCGCACCAACGGCGGCCGCACCCTGGAGGTCGTCCTCACCGACGTGTCCGGCAAGGGCATGGACGCGGGCTCCCGCGCCCTGCTGCTGTCCGGTGCCTTCGGCGGTCTCCTCGGTTCACTGCCGCCGCACGGCTTCCTGCCCGCGGCCAACGGCTATCTGCTCCGCCAGGACTGGGACGAGGGTTTCGCCACCTCGATCCACTTGGTACTGGACCTCGAATCGGGTGACTACGAGCTCCTCTCCGCGGGCCACCCGCCCGCCGTGCAGCTGCACGCGGGAAGCGGCCACTGGGAGGAGATGGCTGCGGAGGGCCCGCTGCTCGGGGTGTACGACGGTGCGCAGTTCGACGCGGTGAAGGGCTCGCTGGCCCCCGGTGACGTCCTGATGCTGTTCACGGACGGCCTGGTGGAGACGTCCGACCGGGACATCGCGGAGGGCATCGACCGTCTGACCGGCGAGGCGGACCGCTACGTCGTCACCGGCTTCGAGGGCGCGGCCTGGCATCTGATCGAGGCGTGTGCGAAGGATGTCAACGACGACCGGGCGCTGCTGCTCCTGTCCCGCCGTCACTGAACCGTTTGCCACCGCCCCGAACGGGGCTTCCGTCAAGGGAAGCCGGGCCGTCACCCGAACGTGGGGCACGGCCGTTCTCCAGGTGAGGGACGCGGCGGCCCGGACCCGGAGAGCGGCTGTCCCTGCGAACACGCTCATGGCCAGCGTCACCGCGGCGGCACAGGCCAGGGCCCTGGTGGGGTTTGCCCTACCCCCGATCCTCCAGCAGCCGCCATGGTTCCGGCCCACCCGTGATCCGTAGGTTCAAAGGTACGAGCGAGGCCCGCTCGCGAAGAGCTACGGAAGGCGGACACCATGGGACTGCGACGCACCAGGCAGGGCGCGCAGGACGGGCAGTACACGGCGTATACCGACGAGGGGCACGGCTCCTCGGACCTGGCCGTCGAACTGCGCGGTGTCCGGCGGCAGTACGGGCGCGGCGCATCCGCCGTCCACGCCCTGCGCGGCATCGACCTCGCCCTGCCGCGCGCCACGTTCACCGCCGTGATGGGCCCCTCCGGCTCCGGCAAGTCGACCTTCCTGCAGTGCGCGGCCGGGCTCGACCGCCCCACCGAGGGTTCCGTACGCCTCGGCGGCACCGAGATCACCGGCATGAGCGAGAACAAACTCACCGAGCTGCGCCGTACCCGCCTCGGCTTCGTCTTCCAGGCGTTCAACCTGCTCCCGTCGCTGACCGTCGAGCAGAACGTCGTCCTGCCGATGAGGCTCGCCGGCCAGCGCACCGGCTCCGCCCGCAGCCGCCGTGAAGCCGCCGAGATGCTCGGCCGGGTCGGGCTCGGCGACAAGGGAAGCCGCCGCCCCGGCCAGCTCTCCGGCGGTCAGCAGCAGCGCGTCGCCATCGCCCGCGCCCTGGTCACCCGCCCCGACGTGGTCTTCGCCGACGAACCGACCGGCGCGCTGGACACCACGACCGCGGCCGAGATCCTCGCCCTGCTGCGACACGCGGTGGACAGCCTTGGTGCGACCGTGGTGATGGTCACCCACGACCCCGCGGCCGCCGCCTACGCCGACCGTGTGCTGTTCCTCGCCGACGGTTCGATCGCGGACAGCCTGCCGCGTGCCCGCGCCGAGCAGATCGCCGCCCGGATGACCGCACTGACGGCCCCTGCCCACGTGGGAGCAGCAGCCTGATGTTCGCTCCGCACCTCCCGAACGGTCTCGCCCGCGCGGCCGTCCGCTTCAAGCCCTCCTCGTTCGTGGGGACCTTCGTCGCGCTCCTGATGTCAGCGGCGATCGTCTCCGCCTGCGGCGTCCTCCTGGAGACCGGAGTCCGTGCCTCCGTACCTGCCGAGCGCTATGCGAAGGCGCCGGTGCTCGTCGCCGCGGACCAGCAGGCGCATCTGAGGACCGGCAGCGGCGAGGGCGCATCCGACCAGACGACCCCGTTCCCGGACATCGCACGGCTGCCCGAATCCCTGGTACGGAAGGCCGCCGCGGTTCCGGGCGCGGCAACCGCGATCGGGGACGTCACCTTCCGCGTACACCTGGACCGCACGCCCTTGACCGCACACGGCTGGGGCTCCGCCGTCCTCACCGGGACGCGACTGCTCACCGGCGACGCACCGGAAGCCGGCGACGTCGTCGTTCCCGCCGACGCCAAGGGCCGCGTCGGAGACCGCATCGCCCTGGACACCCCGGCAGGCGTACGGGACTTCCGCATCTCGGGCACGACCGACGCCGCGGCAGGCACTGCCTGGTTCACCGATCAGCAGGCCGTCGCCCTCTCCGGACACCCCGGCCGGGTCGACGCCATCGCCGTACTCGCCGCCCCCGGCACCCCCACCGCCACCCTCGCCGACCAGGTCACCCGGGCCGTCGGGCACACCGCAGCCGCGCAGGTGCACACCGGCGTCGACCGCGGCGCCGCAGAGAACACCGGGCTGGCCGGAGCCAAGGAGCTCCTCACCGGAATCGGCGGCTCCTTCGGCGGGGTCGCAACCATGGTCGCCGTGTTCACCGCAGCGGGTACCGTCGCCCTCTCCGTCGGCCAGCGCAGCCGCGAATTCGCCCTGCTGCGCGCCATCGGCGCCACCCCGCGCCAACTGCGCCGCACCATCGCCACCGAGTCGCTGCTGATCGCCCCGCTTGCCGGAGCCCTCGGCTGCCTGCCCGGAATCGTCCTGGCCCACTGGTGGTTCGGCCAACTCCGGGCGAAGGGCGCCGTCCCGGACGCCGTCGACCTGCACATCTCCTGGCTGCCGCTCACCGTGGCCACGGCCACCACCATGGCGACCGCGCTGTGCGCCGGATACGCCGCCGCCCGCCGCCCCTCGAAGACCAAGCCGGGCCTCGCCCTCGCCGAGTCCGCCGTGGAACGCGCCCCGTTCGGCTGGATCCGTACACCGCTCGGCATCGCCGCCCTCGTCGGCGGTGCGGTCTTCGCGGGCTTCGCCGCCTCCGAGACCGGCGAGGACGCGGCCAACGCCGCACTCGGCGTCGTCATGCTCTTCATGCTCGCGGTCGGACTGCTCGGCCCGCTGCTCGCCCGCCTCTGCGCCGCCGTCCTCGGTGTCCCGCTGCGTGCCGCAGGGGCATCCGGTTCGCTGGCCGCCGCCAACTCCCTGACGAACTCCCGCCGGCTGGCCTCCGCGATCACCCCGATCGTGCTCGCCATGGCCTTCGCCTCGACCCTCGTCTTCATGCAGACCAGCGAGGACCGCGTGATCGCACACCAGCAGCGCGACGGCATCACCGCCGACCACATCGTCTCCGCCCCGACGGGGCTCGCCTCCGACGCGACCGCCCGCGCCGCCGCCACGCCCGGCGTCTCCACGGCCGTCGGACTGCTCCGTGCCTCCGTCCTGGTCCCCGTGGGCAGCGGCGGCGACCGGTATCTGCAGAGCGCGTCCGCCCAGGGCGTCATCGGATCGGGGCACGACCTCACCAAGGTCCAGGACCTCGACGTCCGTACGGGATCGCTCACCCGGCTGCGCCCCGGCACAGTCGCCATCGACACCACACTCGCCGAATCGGCGCACGTCGCCACGGGCGACCGGCTCGCGCTGCGGTTGCCGGACGGCACGAGAGCATCCCCGCGGGTCGTCGCCGTCTACGGCCGCGGCCTCGGTGTCTCGCTCGTCACCCTGCCCGTCGCCGACCTGCGGACCCATGTCACCTCGCCGTACGCCTCCGACGTCTTCGTACGGTCCGCCCCGGCCGCCGCGCGGAAGCTCACTGCGCTCGGCACCGTCACCGACGCGTCCGGCTACGCAGCCGCGCGGAGCCAGGACCGTGAGCTCAACGCCTGGGCCAACACCACCATGGCCGCGGTTCTCGGCGGTTTCGCCGCCGTCGCCGCCGTCAACACGCTGGTCATGACCGTCCTCGACCGCCGCCGCGAACTCGGCATGCTCCGCCTCGTCGGTTCCACCCACCGCCAGGTCATGGACATGATCCGCTGGGAGGCGCTGCTCGTCACGGTGGCCGGAATCGCGATCGGTACGGGCATCGCACTGGCCACGCTCAATCCGATGATGAAGGGCCTGACCGGCGAAGCCCCGTACATTCCACCGGCGCTGTACGGGGCGTTCGTCGCCGCGATCGTCGGCCTCGGCCTCGCCGCCGTCACGCTACCGGCCCGTGCCGCCCTGCGCCGGACAGCCGAACGTCCGTAGAGTCGGCCCATGCCCGCATCCCGGAGCAAACCGACCCTGGCCGAAGTCGAGGCGATCGCCCGTGCGGCCCACGCGGATCAGAAGGACAAGGCCGGACGCCCGTATGCCGAACACCTCGCCGCCGTCGCGGAGGGCGTACGGGCCAGGGGCGGCACCGACGAACAGATCGCGGCGGCCTGGCTGCACGACGCCGTCGAGGACGAGGTGCTGCCCGAGGAGTGGCTGGCCCGCGCGGCCCTGCCGCAACAGGTCAAGGACATGGTCCTCGCCGTCACCAAACGGGACGGCGAGGACCTCGCCTCTTACACCCGGCGCATCCTCGCCACCCCGGGCGCCCTGCTGATCAAGGAGTCCGACCTCGCGCACAACGCCGATCCGGACCGCCTCGCGGTACTGGACCCGGCGACGCGGACCCGGCTGACCGCGAAATACGCGCAGGTACGCGCACTGCTCGGGCTCACCACCGTCGAACCGCCCGCCGACCGGCCGGATCCGGCCAACACCACGGGCGACTGAGTCCCCCATGCGCCGGTCGGTCTGAATCCACTCAGAGCCTGGCGGCGTCCCGCCGGAAGGCCCAGTCCATGTCCGGTTCGGTGGCGAAGCGCAGTATCCGCCGTACGGGTGGCGTACACATCAGCGTCACCGCGGCGGCCGCGGCCAGGGAGACGAGGACCAGGCCGCCCGGCTCGGAGAGCCACGCGTACCGGTCGAACACCCCGGCGTAGCCGACGCCCTTGATCAGGAACCCGTGCAGCAGATAGCCGCAGATCGTTCCGGCGCCCAGCCCCGTGAACCACATGCGGCGGCGCGGCACCCAGGCCAGGAACCCGGCGGTGAGCAGCAGTGCACAGCCGAACATCGCCAGCGTCATCACCGCACCCGACCACCACGGAGCGCCCATCTCCTGAGCGCTGTTGCTGCGGTAGAACCAGCCCAACTGCATCCGCGGCGCCACCCAGTACGCGAACACGAGGGCCCCGGCGAACAAGGGCAGCGCCAGCAGTCGCACCTCACGTCGGCGCACCAACTGGAAGTGTTCGGGCTTCAGTTGGAGGCCGAGCACGAAGAACGGCAGGAACTGCAGGACCCGCTGGAGATCGAGGTCGTTGCCGATCGTGGGGGAGAACGAGGCGAGTACGGCGATGACGAGCGCGACGGGCAGCGGATGGCGCAGCGCCTGCCACAGGGGGGTGGTGATCCGCCAGATGAACAGCGCGCACAGGAACCAGGTGAGATACCAGGGGTCGAGCAGGCTGATCGGATGGTCCGGCGAGTCGTCCGCGTACCGCTTGAAGAGCGAGTACGCCGTCTCGAACACCACATAAGGCACGGCGACGCCGGTGACCAGGCGTTTTACCTTCTTGGCGCTCAGGTCGAACGAGCGGGAGAAATAGCCGGAGATGATGATGAAGGCCGGCATGTGAAAGGTGTACGCGACCATGTACAGCGCACGGGTGGTCCGGCTCCCGTCCATCACGGGTTCCCATGCGTGCGCCACGGCGACCAGCACGATCGCCAGGTATTTGACGTTGTCGAAGTAGGCGTCGCGCCGCTTCGCGGGCTCGGCCGCAGGAGGCTTGTTCGCCACCGGCGTGGGGGCTGTCCCGGTGGTGGCCCTGCCTCCTTCCGGTCTGGGCTCCGACTCCCGGGTCGCCGGGGAGATCGGGTCCCTCTGAAATACGTTCGGAGCGTGGAACATCTCAAGCACCTTAGGCGTCTCGAATGCAATTCGTAAAACGGCCATCGGATATCGCGCGTTCCCGCCCATTCGAAAGTGAAACCATCAAAAAATGCCCACTATGACCTGATTGATCCTCCTTAAATGGTGCATACCGCCAGACTGTTGAAGGGAGTGAATTTCATCGCATCGAGGTCGATGAAATCCATGTGAATGATGTGTGTGGATATGGAAACCGTCACAGTGGCGCTTCATTTGATCCGGGCCCCGAACGACCCCTGCGCCCCGCTCCGGGACGGTTCCGGTGGAGTGCGGGCAGGCGTGCCGGAAGGGTGGTGCGCCCCTCGCGCACACGGGGCGTGAGGATGGCGAGATCTGGACAGTGTGATGCGTCACCTGGCAGCAACCACGGGGGAGTTGATGGCACGATGGACGTAACGGAGGGGTGCCGGGATGCGCGCCTCCGGGCCGGCAAGGCGGACCGACCAAGGGTGTGATCAGTCGTGGCCATTTCACTGTCTGTGGTGCTGATGTTGGCGATCGTCCTGGTGGTCCTGATCCGCAGCGGCTCCATCAAGCCCGGACCCGCGGTCGTCGCGGTGCTCTTCGGCTTCTTCCTGGCATCGACCGGCATGGCGCCGTCGATCAACAGGTTCATGAACTCGATAGCGGAGACGATCAGCAACATCTCCTTCTGACGCACCGTCGGCCGGCCCCGTGAGGTGAGTCGCCGTGGGTCGCCGAACGCATCAGGGCCAGGTCGGAGGAGATCCTCCGACCTGGCCCTGAGTGGCATGGAGCGGGCGACGGGAATCGAACCCGCGTAGCTAGTTTGGAAGACTAGGGCTCTACCATTGAGCTACGCCCGCAAGCACGCACCGCAGGTCGCTGAGGACCGCGGCACGAAGAGCATCGTAGCGGGTCGCGGACGGTCTGCGCACACCTGGTGGTGGCACGGGGTGCCGCGTTCCGCGCCGCCCACGAAAAGCGGTCTGTGCACCGCCTGTCGGCATGTACCCTACGTGTCGCACCGACGGGGTGTGGCGCAGCTTGGTAGCGCGTCCGCTTTGGGAGCGGAAGGTCGTCGGTTCGAATCCGGCCACCCCGACCACCAGCAAGATCGCATTGTGGGAGTCATCCCCCGTGCCGTTACTATGCAAAATGCGTGCCCGTGTGTCTGATCTACCGGGCTCGATCCGCGGAGCCGCTGACCGGTGGCCGAGCAGAACCCCAAGAAGTCAGCCACCAAGGAGACCGAACCGTGAAGAGCGCCGTGGAGACCCTGAACCCGACTCGGGTTCGGCTCAGCATCGAGGTGCCCTTCGAGGAGCTCAAGGACAGCCTCGACGCGGCGTACAAGAAGATCAACCAGCAGGTCACGGTGAAGGGCTTCCGTAAGGGCAAGATCCCCAACCGGGTCATCGACCAGCGGTTCGGCCGTGGTGCTGTGCTGGAGGAGGCCGTCAACGACGCCCTCCCGAAGTTCTACACCGAGGCTGTCAACGAGGGTGAGCTCAACGTCCTGGGCCAGCCCGAGGTCGACATCACCGAGCTGAAGGACGGCGAGCTGCTGGCCTTCACCGCCGAGGTCGACGTGCGCCCCGTGATCGAGATCCCGGACTACTCCGGCATCGAGGTCACCGTGGACGCCCTCGAGGTCACCGACGAAGAGGTCGAGAAGGCCGTGGAGCAGCTCCGCGAGCGCTTCGCCTCCACCAACCCGGTCGAGCGCGCCGCCGCCGAGGGCGACGTCGTCACGATCGACCTGCAGGCCAAGGTCGACGGCGAGGTCCTGGAGGACGGCGTGGCCGAGGGTGTCTCGTACACCATCGGTTCCGGCGAGCTCCTCGACGGCATCGACGCTGCTGTCACGGGCCTGGAGGCGGGTGGCGAGGCCACCTTCACCTCCGAGCTGAAGGGCGGCTCGGCCGAGGGCAAGGAGGCCGAGGTCACCGTCAAGGTCACCGCGGTCGCCGCCCGTGAGCTCCCGGAGCTGGACGACGAGTTCGCCCAGATGGCGAGCGAGTTCGACACGCTCGACGAGCTCAAGGCGGACAGCCGTACGCGCCTGGAGAACACCAAGCAGTACGACCAGGCCACCCAGGCCCAGGAGCGTGTCCTCGAGGAGCTGCTGAAGCTCGCCGAGGTCCCGATCCCGGAGAAGCTGCTCGCGGACGAGGTCCAGACCCGCAAGCACAACCTGGAGCACCACCAGCTCGGCCAGATGGGTCTGACCCTGGAGAAGTACCTGGAGATCCAGGGCAAGACGGTCGAGGAGTTCGACGCCGAGACCTCCGAGCAGGCCATCAAGGGCATCAAGACCCAGTTCATCCTTGACGAGCTCGTCAACAAGGAGAAGCTGAACGTCAACCAGGAGGAGCTCACCGAGCACCTCATGCGGCGCGCTGCTTCCTCCGGCATGAGCCCGGACCAGTTCGCCCAGGCCGTCGTCGAGGGCGGCCAGGTGCCGATGCTCGTCGGCGAGGTCGCCCGCGGCAAGGCGCTGGCTGTGGTCGTCGAGGCCGCCAAGGTCGTCGACACCAACGGTGAGGTCGTCGAGCTGGAGGACGAGGAGGAGCTCGAGGAGGCCATCGAGACGGTCGAGGCCGCCGAGGGCACCACCGAGGCCGCTGCCGAGGAGAAGAACGAGGCCTGAGCCTCGCGCTGAACCCGTGCGACGGGCTCCGGACGCTACAGCGTCCGGAGCCCGTCGTCGTCTCGCGGCAGGCCCCCGCGCAGCCGGCCCCGAGCTCCCCGCCCGGTGCCGCGGAACCCTTGTGCGCACTGCCCAGCTTGCGCTCCCAGCGAACAGTTGCGGAAGCGGGATGGCGTTGTCCTACCTGCGCGTTAGGGTCCATGAATAGGAAGGGCAGGGGAGTCCCTGCCCGCCCGGTACGAAGACGCTGAGACGGCCGGAGCCGTCAGAGACGAGCAGGTGGATACGTGACGAATCTGATGCCTTACGCCGCCGGAGAGCCGTCCCTCGGTGGTGGCCTCGGTGACCAGGTCTACAGCCGACTGCTCGGCGAGCGCATCATCTTCCTCGGTCAGCAGGTCGACGATGAGATCGCCAACAAGATCACGGCGCAGCTGCTTCTCCTTGCCGCTGAACCCGACAAGGACATCTACCTCTACATCAACAGCCCCGGCGGCTCGGTGACAGCAGGCATGGCGGTCTACGACACCATGCAGTACATCCCGAACGACGTGGTCACCATCGGTATGGGCATGGCGGCCTCGATGGGCCAGTTCCTGCTGACCGGTGGCACTGCGGGCAAGCGCTTCGCGCTCCCGAACACCGACATCCTCATGCACCAGGGTTCGGCCGGTATCGGCGGTACCGCCTCGGACATCAAGATCCAGGCGCAGTACCTGCTCCGTACGAAGCAGCGCATGGCGGAGATCACCGCCCGTCACTCCGGCCAGACCGTGGAGACGATCATCCGCGACGGCGACCGCGACCGCTGGTACACGGCGGAGGAGGCCGTGGAGTACGGGCTGATCGACGAGATCATCTCCGCCGCATCGGGCGTTCCGGGCGGCGGCGGCACCGGGGCCTGAGCCCCTTGCCCGCCCAGCCCGCAGCCCACAGCCCTCAGAACGCCACCAGGATGGTGAACACCGACATGAGCAACTACCCCGGCCTCCCCGGCGCCTCCGCCAGCGGCCTCTACACCGGCCCGCAGGTGGACAACCGCTACATCGTTCCGCGCTTCGTGGAGCGCACCTCGCAGGGTGTGCGGGAGTACGACCCGTACGCGAAGCTCTTCGAGGAGCGCGTGATCTTCCTCGGCGTGCAGATCGACGACGCGTCCGCCAACGACGTCATGGCGCAGCTGCTGTGCCTGGAGTCGATGGACCCGGACCGTGACATCTCGATCTACATCAACAGCCCCGGCGGCTCGTTCACCGCGCTCACCGCGATCTACGACACGATGCAGTTCGTGAAGCCGGACATCCAGACGGTCTGCATGGGCCAGGCGGCCTCCGCCGCAGCGGTCCTGCTCGCCGCCGGCACGCCCGGCAAGCGCATGGCGCTCCCCAACGCCCGTGTGCTGATCCACCAGCCGTCCTCGCAGACCGGCCGCGAGCAGCTCTCCGACCTGGAGATCGCCGCCAACGAGATTCTGCGGATGCGCACCCAGCTGGAGGAGATGCTGGCCAAGCACTCCACCACGCCGCTGGAGAAGATCCGCGACGACATCGAGCGCGACAAGATCCTGACCGCCGAGGACGCCCTCGCCTACGGTCTCGTCGACCAGATCGTGTCGACCCGCAAGAGCGCGGCCGGAGCGGCCGCCTGACGTCGGCCTTTGCCCCTTGGTGCGGTGGTTTCGCACGGTCGCTGCTGTGTGAACCGCGCCAAGGGGGGCCCGAACGGAGGGCCAGGCAAGGTACCGTCGGATAGAGGCACCAGGAGCCGCTGAACCAAGCTGCTCCCAGGCGAAGGGGAAGCACCTCGTGGCACGCATCGGTGATGGCGGCGACCTGCTCAAGTGCTCGTTCTGCGGAAAGAGCCAGAAGCAGGTGAAGAAGCTCATCGCGGGACCCGGTGTGTACATCTGCGACGAGTGCATCGATCTCTGCAACGAGATCATCGAGGAGGAGCTCGCGGAGACCTCCGAGGTGCGGTGGGAGGAACTCCCCAAGCCGCGCGAGATCTACGAGTTCCTCGAGGGGTACGTCGTGGGTCAGGAACCCGCGAAGAAGGCCCTCTCGGTCGCTGTGTACAACCACTACAAGCGGGTCCAGGCGGGCGAGAACGGCGGCGCGCAGGGCCGGGACGACGGCATCGAGCTGGCCAAGTCCAACATCCTGCTGCTGGGCCCCACGGGCTCCGGCAAGACGCTCCTCGCGCAGACGCTGGCCCGTATGCTCAACGTCCCGTTCGCCATCGCCGACGCGACGGCGCTGACGGAGGCCGGCTATGTCGGCGAGGACGTCGAGAACATCCTGCTGAAGCTGATCCAGGCCGCGGACTACGACGTCAAGAAGGCCGAGACCGGGATCATCTACATCGACGAGATCGACAAGGTCGCCCGCAAGAGCGAGAACCCGTCGATCACCCGCGATGTCTCCGGCGAGGGCGTCCAGCAGGCGCTGCTGAAGATCCTGGAGGGCACCACCGCCTCCGTGCCGCCGCAGGGCGGCAGGAAGCACCCGCACCAGGAGTTCATCCAGATCGACACGACGAACGTGCTGTTCATCGTGGGCGGTGCGTTCGCCGGTCTGGAGCGGATCATCGAATCGCGGGCGGGCGCCAAGGGCATCGGCTTCGGCGCGACGATCCGTTCCAAGCGCGAGATCGAGGCGAGCGACCAGTTCCAGGAGGTCATGCCGGAGGACCTGGTGAAGTTCGGGATGATCCCCGAGTTCATCGGCCGTCTCCCCGTGCTGACCTCGGTCCACAACCTGGACCGCGAGGCGCTGCTGCAGATCCTCGTCGAGCCGCGCAACGCGCTGGTGAAGCAGTATCAGCGCCTGTTCGAACTCGACGGTGTGGAGCTGGACTTCGACCGTCCGGCGCTGGAGGCCATCGCCGACCAGGCGATCCTGCGCGGCACCGGCGCGCGCGGGCTGCGCGCCATCATGGAAGAGGTACTCCAGTCCGTGATGTACGAGGTGCCGTCCCGCAAGGATGTGGCCCGCGTCGTCATCACGGCGGACGTGGTCCGCAACAACGTGAACCCGACGCTGGTTCCGCGCGAGCCGCGGACGATCGGGAACAACGACGGTGGGCGGCACGAGAAGTCCGCGTAGCGGCAGGCGAACGCCGAAGGGGCGCCCGGCCAGTCAACTGGCCGGGCG